>NZ_JBGSUU010000120.1:0-53317 GCF_041753295.1 Geminocystis sp. | reverse complement strand
GGTTAATTTTCTTAGTCATCCGTGGTTGGGAAAAAGGGAATACTCTCAAATATTAACATTTATAAGGCTTTCAGCTATTTGTTAATTTTTATTACTATTATCTTGACTTTTTGTTGATTTATTTAACTTCTAACGAATGATAATAACCTTAGTTTGTTAAAAGTTATCTTTCATTCCTCTTAAACGTCCAAAAACCCTTTCTGGTTCATTTAAACCCATAGCCTCTTTTATTTTCGGGTTATCCCATCGTAAAAAAGGATTTGTTAATTTTTCGATTTTGACAGAAGAAGGTATTGTCGGAATATCTTTTTGGCGATCGCCCACAACTTGTTGATAACGTTGCTGTAAATCTGGATTGTCTTTATCGATGGTAATAGCAAACTTTAAATTACTAAGAGTATATTCATGAGCACACCATACCCTAGTAGAATCAGGAAGATTACGAAATTTAGTTAAAGAATTAACCATATCTGTCGGTGTACCTTCAAATAACCTACCACAACCACCTGCAAATAAAGTATCACCACAAAATAATTCACCCCAATCTAACTCATTGAGGGGGGGAAAATAATAAGCAATATGAGCGTAAGTGTGACCTGGTACAAAATAAACATCTGCTTTTCTATCACCAAATTCTACAGTATCGCCTTCTTCTAAAAATACTTGTTGCTGGGGAATTCTACCCTTATCTTTAATACCTCCATAAACCACCGCATTAGGATAATATTTTAATAATTCCTTATTACCGCCCACATGATCAAAATGATGATGAGTGTTAAAAATTGCCACTAAATCCGCACCTAACTTCTTAATTTCTGTTAAAACTGGTTCTGGTATAGCAGGATCAACTACAGCAACTTGATTGGTATTTACATCATGAAGTAAAAATATGTAGTTATCGCTTAAAACTGGAATTCTAATAATATTCATCAAAATAATAGTGTAAATTTTTACTTTTTGGTTAACTTCTTATAAATAGTTTTTGACAGTTATTGAAAAACTAACATAACTTAATGGTAATTTATTACCAAAATTATTGGCACAAAAACCCCGTTATTCATGAAGAATTGATTTCAACTTATGAAAAATTTATTTTTGGCTATTATCTACTTTGATTTAATTATTCCTCTTCCTGAAAATTTGAACACTTATTACTCTATAACCCTTATTTTAAAAGATTTTTAATCTCGAACTCAGGTGAGTTAGAAGTTAGAAGTTAGAAGTTAGGAGTTAGAAGTTAGGAGAATTTTTAATTATGAGTTACTAATTGCTAATTGGTAACTCATAATTACCTTAAAGTAATGATTGAAACTCATCTCTTAACCATTTAACATTAGCAACTCTGGCAATAATTAAGTTTGGTTGGTGAGAATTATCCAGAGTTTGTTTCCATGTTTCAATAGTTTCCTCTTGATGTAACCAAAAGTCAACAATACTTTCGATAACTTCATCCCAATTCCATTGAGGCTTTTCAGGAATCATTTGAATAGATTTGATAAACCCATCTAAGCTACACTGATAACTACCCAAATAGGCTTTACTACGGTTTGGGTTTTGTTCTACTTGCTGTTGATAATAAAAAAAATCCAGGATTGGAGTGACTCCAACAATGTCGAAGGAATAAGACATAATTGATTTTTTCTCCTTAAGATTAAACGACAAAAAGTTAGTAAAAAAAAGCAGTTTAAGAAATGCTTTATTGATTAACCATCATAATTTTATATTTATAATTATCTAATAATTGTATTTTAATTATCCAAATTTTCAAGTTTTTAGAGGTTTTGTTAAAAATTGTAACAATAAAAACAGATCTCTTGACAAAGTTGCGGTTTTAATATCCATATGTTAGCTTATTATCTAACAGCTAAATCGAGGAGTGAATATTATGGAAACACCAGCTAAATTAAGTCTTGAACAACAATTTAAGTTAGAAGTCTTAAAAGATCAAGTGAAAAGGCTAAGTCAAGAACAAGCTCAAGAGTATTTAATGGAGGTATTTCGTCAGATGATGGTGAAAGATAACCTCATGAAACAATTACTTAAAAATGCTTAATTTGAAAGGCGTTGCTTTAGAATAGATGATCATTGTTTTTCGGCAATGTAAGTCACTCTTAACCTTTTTAGATAATTTTTCCTTCTAAGCAACGTCAATATTTTTTAAAACTTCGTTACGGATACCGTTGCAACCCCAATGATTTTTAAATTTTTCTGTGTTAATACTTTTTTCCCTTCATTTACCGTTGCACCTGTGGTGTAAATGTCGTCTATCATAAGAATGGGTTGAGATTTATTGATTTTATGGTAGTCTTTCCCTAAACCAAAGGCTTCATTAATATTTGTTTTTCTTTGTTGAGGGTTTAATCCAAACATTGCTTCTGTATTTTTAACCCTTATGAGTAAATTAGTTTTGAGTTGATACCCCGTTACGTCACAAAAACTACTTGCAATTAACTCCGCTTGGTTAAAACCTCTGGTTTTCAATTTTTCTGGATGCAAAGGTATGGGTATTACCGTCATCTTCTTATATATTTTTCCCCATCCACATTCTAGCCATGCTTCCCCTAACCACATTCCCAGTAATTCCCCCATGTCTTTTTTTCTATCAAATTTAAAAGAGGCGATGGCTTGTTTTAAATAACTGTCATATTTACCCCAAGGAAATAAAAGAAAATTTGGATCACTAAATTGTTTATAATCAATAAGTTGACAACTGCGTAATTTTTGCTCACAATATTGACAAATAATTTGTTTAGTAGTTCGTTGACAAAGAGGGCAATTAGGTTTAACAAATAATGATAAAATATTGTTGAACATATACTAAAACTGCTTAATTATTTTACTGTTTTAATAACTAAAAAAAATGGAAATAAGATTTAGAGAATTTAATCCTTTTGATTTATGGATTTGGTTAGAATTTGAAAATATCCCTTCACAAATGGAAAAACAATATGTAGAAGAAGTTTTTAACTCATGGTTTTATTTGGGCAAATTAGGAGGATTTAATGCCGAAAATTTACAAATACAAGAAGTGGGTATCGATCTTAATTATATGCAATATGACGAAGATTTAGCCGATAATGCTCTTATGTCACCGATGCACAATATGGGAGAATTTGAGTTTTTAAGTAATTGGGGTAGATGTTGGTTTGATTTAGGCACTAGCGATTTAATTGCCCTTGATATATTAATTAACTCCCTAAGAGAATTAGGTAAAGAATATGTTGGTATTAATCAATTAATTATCGGCGGTGAAAATGAAGATTGGGAAATAGAAAAAAATCTTGAATCTAGTATTTTAGATAATTAACTTTTACTCAATTTTTCCTGAACTTTTTTGATTATTCCACTTAATAATGCACCTGTAAATAAAATTCCAATAGCTGGATTAAATACAGGTTGCCATAGTTGATACCAGATATCCCATCCTAAAGGAATACCTATAGATTTTCCTACCAACGCCATGGCAAACCAAATAAAACCAATAATTACTACAAATACATCAACTACAAGAAAACGATCTAACCACATTAAGAAATTTTCTTTCATAAACTAACTATTACAATTTAATTATTTCATCTTATAATAGTAACTTGCGTATTAGCAATCTAATATTTAAGCAAAAGACATTGAAGGAATTTGTTAAATTTTTCCCTTCTAATAATTATTCATAATGGAATTATAAGCCTGTTGAGCGGCTGCTTGTTGAGAGGCTTTTTTTGTATCTCCTTTACCTACTCCTAATAATTCTTCTTTTAACCATACTTCCGCCGTAAAACGTCCATTTTCATCATTAAAAGTTTCGCTTTGTTTTACTTTATATGTTGGCAAAAGTTTATATTTTCCTTGACTCCATTCTTGTAAAGCATCTTTATAATTTTCTCTGGCTGGATCTGCATGAACTTCTGCCGCTTTTTGTTGTAAGATAGGATCGAGCCACGATCTAATTAAGCTCATGTTTTTTGTACTTTCATATAATGCTCCTAAAACCGCCTCAAAAGCATCTGCTAAACGAGACATTTTTCCTAATTTATCATTTCTCACGGAAGGACTACTTAAAAGGTATAAATTAAAACTATATTCTTCGGCAATTTCTGCTAAAAAGCGATCGCTGACTATAATAGATCTTATAGCGGCAAATTCTCCTACGGGTAAATGAGGATAGGTTTCTAATAATACTTCTGCTGACACCAGACGAATAACTGCATCTCCCACAAATTCTAAATGTTCGTAGTTACGAGTTAAAGAAATACTTTTGTGAGTTAGTGCTAAGTCTAACAGAGAAAAATTCACCGCCGACACATTCTTAACTCCTAGTTTTTCTAATAATTTTAACAGTTCTCGTTTTCTTCTTTGATCTTGAATTGACATACCCCGTAATAATTGACTAATTACTAATTACTAATTCTTTTAATGCTTGACGAACAATATCACTACCACCATTAAAAGTATTACCATTTTCAGAAAGATAACGTTTCCATTGCTTTGTGCCAGATTGTTTAGCAAAAATTTGCAATAGATGGCGCATGATAGTGTTTAATTTTAGTTTCTTTGCTGTCCAAAAGTCAATATAAGGATAAAGAGATTCGATAATTTCTTGACGAGTCAGGATAGGAGTGGTTTCTCCATAAATTTCTTGATCTATGGAAGCCAAAAGATAAGGGTTATCATAAGCCGCCCTTCCTATCATCACTCCATCGACAAACTTGAGATGATGTTTTGTTTCTTCCATCGTGGTAATTCCGCCGTTAATTTCGATGGTAAGGTGAGGAAATTCTTGTTTAAGTTGATAAACATCTTGATAACGTAAGGGAGGAATATCTCGATTTTCTTTTGGGCTTAATCCTTGTAACCATGCCTTCCTTGCGTGTACAATAAATTTTTGACAACCACTATTAGCAACAATTTTGACGAAGTTAACCATATCTTCATAGCTGTCTTGATTATCAATACCGATACGATGTTTTACTGTCACGGGAATATTCACAGCTTTTTGCATTTTTTCCACGCATTTAGCTACAATTTCTGGTTTTGCCATTAAACAAGCGCCAAAGTTTCCATTTTGTACTCTTGAGCTAGGACAACCTACGTTAAGATTAATTTCATCATACCCCCATTCTTGTCCTATTTTGGCACATTCTCCTAACTCTTCTTCATTATCCCCCCCTAATTGTAAACTTACTGGTTTTTCTTCTTCACTAAAGTCTAATAACTTATGGCGATCGCCGTGTATAATGGCTTGAGTAGTGATCATTTCTGTGTAAAGTAGAGTTTTTTTAGTCATTTTACGCATCACATAACGAAAATGTCTGTCGGTATAATCCATCATTGGCGCAATACTAATAACTTGAGACATAGATAATTAAAGAGAGATTAAAAAGAAAGATGGTAAATTGTTACTGTTAGAAGTTGATTGAATTTAGGACAAATTAAGAGTTAAAATAAACAATCGTAAGACTTAAATTGTGGCAAAAATAGGGAAAAAAGATGTCTAGTATTGAGAAATTACAAGCAGCAAGTAAAGCGGATACTCTTATGTATCAACCTTACTATGGAAAAGAACAACATGAAATATTACCCTATGCTTTAAGTTTATATCAACAGGGATACCTTGAAGGAGAAAGAATCATCGAAGGAAAAACGAATATTCCTTTTGTGGCTATTTGGTATGTATCTCGTTTACCTGCGGAAATGACTCGTTGTCGTATTCAATTTGACGGTAACGCTGATTTAAGTTATGAAATTAATTTATCTAACTCAAAATTTATAGAATATCTCATTTTAGTTATTAAAAATTTTAAAAAGTTTCGACAAACAGATTTTTCTCAACAGTTTTATCGTAAACTTTTACGTCTCGATGACTAATCAGGTATTAGATGTCAGGTATCATATATAAAGTTTTATGTAGAAGATATGAATATAAAAATAAGGGCAAAATGCTAAGTTTTTGACTAAAAATCCCTAAAACTGTACACTTTATTATCAAGTTAACGGTAAAAATCATTGATTTTAAAGTCTTCTGATTCCCATGCACAACCCCTAATTAAGAGTAAGAATTTTCAGGAATAACGCACCTAATACCATGTTTTTTTCCTTGATTATCTCCTTGATAACGAGGAATTAAATGAATGTGAGTATGTTTGACTTTTTGCCCTCCAGCTTGATGTATATTGAAACCTATATTAAAACCATCAGGATGATATTTCTCTGTGATAATTTTTTGCACTTCATTTACCATTTGCCAACAGTGACTTTGAAGAAAAAAAGGTAAATTAAAATAATTTTCTTCATGGGTTTTCGGAATGATTAAACTATGCCCTTTACTAAGAGGATAACCGTCTAAAATAGAGTAAGCTAAACTAGATTCTGTGAGTAAAGTTAATTTACTGTAAGGGTTGCAAAATATACAACGATTGACGTTATTTTTTTGTTGGTTATAATGTTGATATTCATAAATTTCGCAAAACTCATCTAAATAAATAGATTTAAAAGGTAATTTGACTAAACACTGATAAGTCATTTTTTTATGAATATAATGTTTCCTAAATCCTTCGATTTTTAAATCTCTCCTGACAGCAAAATAAGCCTTTCCTTTTGGCTTTAATAGTTGTGATATTGCCATTATTACCGATTCTTGTGACTCACTAAAAAGTACATTTAAAACATAAAAACAGTAAATAGTATCATATTTTTTCTGTGGATATTTTGGAAAATAATAGTTATCATATCCTTCTATTAAAAAACCTTGAGAATGCAATACTTCGACATCTTTACCATAACCACAACCAAAGTCGAGAATATCACCTTTTAAAAGATGATTAGTTAATAAATACTTTGCAGGAAAAGATAACTTATCTCTTTCTATCGCTGTTAAATGAGTATATTTATTTTGTCTGAAATTATCTCTCATTCTTTAACCGTGTTTTATTACTAATTTATCGTTTAATAAATATTTATTTTCTGGTAAATCTTATAATTTCAATAGATTGAGAAGTTAAAAATAAGCCTAAAATAATATAAGTACAAAAAACAAGTAAATTACTACTTTCAAAAATTCCTCTCACAAAATTTTCATAGTTTTTAAGTAAAGAAAAATGAGCGATAATTTCGCCTATTTGCCCACCAAAAAGATTCCCTATAGCATCCAAAATTGAGATAAAAATAACTAAGATAAATGTTAAAATTGCCGAAAAAATTGTACTGTCTGTAAGGGAAGAAATAAACATCCCTAAAGATAAAATTGAAGCCGCCATTAAAATTAAGCCAACATGAGCTAAGATTACTACTTGAGGATTTACAGCCGGTGTCGCTCCACTAAATGCAATGGCTTCATACAATAAAATAGGCATAATCATGGTAATAAAAAATAATAATACTGCTAATAATTTACCTATGGCTACCACCCAATTAAAAACGGGAGAAGTTGCTAATAATTCTATTGTACCTTTTTTTCTTTCTTCAGCATATAAACCCATAGATAAAATTGGTAAAATAAACATACTTAACGAGCCTATTACGCCAAAAAATATCTGCATAAATTCATAAACTACATCAATATTAACAGTATTACCTCCTTGTTCTTGAATTGCAACATTTTGGATTACTCCTTGATCACTTAACAGAATAAATATAAAAAATAAACCCGAAATTAACCAAAAAATTCCAGCGATACTAAAGGCTAAAGGAGAGGAAAAATAACCTTGTAATTCTTTTTGTAAAATAGCAATAATATTATTAATTATTTTCATTTTTATTATGTGTTAAAACTATTAATTATTTGGGCTACTTCCGTTACTCTTTCTAAGGATAATTCAGGAAAAATCGGTAAACTTAAAACTTCTCCAGCTAATTTCATAGTTATAGGATTAGGTTGATATTTTTCTTGATATACTGGTAATTGATCTTGAGGGATAGGATAATAAATCATGCTTCCAATATCATTTTTAGCTAAGTATTCCTTTAATTCATCTCGTTTACCATTTTTAACTCTGATAGTATATTGATGAAAAACGTGTCCTTTGCTAATATTTGGAGTAATAATATTCTGATTATTTGCTAATAAATGATTATAATTTTTGGCAATATTTCTTCTTGCTTCATTCCATTGATTTATGTATTTTAATTTCACCCTTAAAACACAGGCTTGTAAACTGTCAAGACGAGAATTATAACCCACTAATTCATTATGATAGTTTTTCTTTGCCCCATGTACTCGTAACATTTTGGCTAATTCAGCAATATCGTCATTATTGGTAACAATCATACCACCATCACCATAAGCACCTAAATTTTTTGTGGGATAAAAAGAATACGCCCCAACATCGCCAATACCACCAACATATTTTTGTGTCAAATTCTGTCGTTGGCTATCCTTACAACTTTGATGACATCCTAAACAATCTCCATAATAAACCGCTCCAAAGGCTTGGGCGCAATCTTCTATCACTTTTAAACCATATTCTTTCGCAATGGTTAATATTTCCGTCATCGCCGCTGGTTGCCCATATAAATGCACTGGCATGATAGCCTTCGTTTTACTGGTAATTTTGTCTTTAATTTGACTGCTATTTATGTTAAAGTCGCCCTCTTCAATATCTACAAAAATCGGTTTTGCACCTACTAAACTGATAGATTCTGCTGTAGCATAAAACGAAAAAGACGTGGTAATAACTTCATCCCCTATACCGATGTTTAACGCCCTTAAGGCAATTATTAACGCATCTGTACCTGAATTTACCCCAATTGCGTGTTTCACCCCTAAATAATCAGCAATTTCCGTTTCTAATAGTTTGACTTCAGGTCCTAATACAAATTGTGTTGATTCTAATACATTGGCGATCGCCTGATCAATTTCGGGTTTAAGCAATTGATATTGAGGTTTTAAATCAAGAACAGGAATTTTCATGTAAATGCTATAGTCAGATGAAGAAGTAACAAAGATTAACCTTAGAGTTTACACTATTTTCCTTCATTATTAACGGGAGGATTAGGAGAATTATTAACGGGGGGAGTAGGAGAATTTTGTTGTGCTAAACCTTGCTTAATAATATTTAAGACTTCTTGATACTTAGTATTTTGAGGCTCAATCTCAACTAATTTTTCCATTAGTGGTAAGGCAGCAGATAAATTTTTTAACTGTAGTTGAATTTCCACCAATTTTTCTAAAGCAAAACGATTATTAGGCTCTTTTTCCAAGACTAATTCATAACCTTTCGCTTCTTTTAACAATGAACTCTCTGGGGATAAATTCTCTCCTTGACTGGAATTGACGGGAGGTGTAGCAGGTTTTGTCATCATTTCAATCACGCTATAAGCTGAAAACCAGAAAAAAGCCAAGCCTGAAATAATAATAAAACCTTTTTTAAAAATCTGTTTAGGAGTTACTTTTGTCATAAAGAATAAATAAAAAAACAATAATCATGAATTGTCAATATTTTATAATAGTACTAATTTTACAAACATTTATTTTAAGTAACTATAGGATTGTAGTGGTAAAAGATAAATTTTCCTTCAGTCAGTTATCCACCGAAAATTTCCAATGGTGGGTAAGGCTTTTAGTTTAGTTATCTTAGATTATATGCAGGTAGATGAGCAACATCGCCAAAAATTATTAACGGAATTAAAAAGAGTCGTTGAATATCTACAAGGGCGCACGGATTCTATGATTTTTATTTTAAACCGAGTTGATCAACGGGGTTCGGATGATAAGCCTCTTGATGTGCGTTTACAACAGTTAAAAACGGAAATACAAGAGCAGTTAAATCTTCCATCTTTGCCTGATATTATCCCTTTCAATGCCCGTCTTTTATACTATGCTCAATGTGCATGGGGTACGAATCCTTTACATACTAACTCTAATGTTACCCCAGAAGTGCGATCGAACTCAACCCTAAAAACAGCATAAGCTCTCCCTCGATGTTTTTGATAAGGAAAAAGTAAGATAATAACTATGGCAAACTATAATTAGATAATAATAATTTTAATGAGATAATAAAAACTTATTGAGATAAATATAAAAAGTAAAAATGATTACCAGTCAACTAGAATTAAGTTTAACTATTGATGCTAATAAAATCATCAATCAGATTAAAAAAGAAACAAAAATACCTTTTCCTTCTCCTCAATATCCTAAGTTTAAATTTATTGATTTATTTGCTGGAATTGGTGGTTTTAAAATCGCTTTACAAAATTTAGGAGGTTTATGTGTTTTTTCCAGTGAATGGGATGAGAAAGCCCAACAAACTTATCAAGCAAATTTTGGAGAAATACCTTTTGGAGATATAACAAAAAAAGAAATAAAGCAATTAATTCCTTCACAATTTGACATTTTATCGGCTGGTTTTCCCTGTCAAGCATTTTCTATTGCTGGTAAAAGAGGAGGTTTTGAAGATACCAGAGGTACTTTATTTTTTGATGTAGCAGAAATTATCAAAAATCATCAACCTAAAGCATTTTTTTTAGAGAATGTTAAGGGTTTACTTAATCATGATAAAGGAAGAACTTTAAATACTATTTTAAATACTTTAAGACATGACTTAAATTATTTTGTACCTGAACCACAAATTATTAATGCTAAACACTTTGGAGTACCTCAAAATAGAGAAAGAATTTTTATTATTGGTTTCCATAAAAGTTTAAATATTAACAGTTTTGAATATCCTAAACCTATAGCAAAAAAAGTTTGTATTAAAGATATTATAGAAGAAAAAGAAGTCTCAGTTAAATATTATTTATCTACACAATATTTAGACACTCTTATAAAACATAAACAAAGACATGAAAATAAGGGTAATGGTTTTGGCTATGAAATTATATCAGATGATGGTATTGCTAATGCCTTATTAGTGGGAGGAATGGGGCGTGAAAGAAATTTAATTTATGATCATAGATTGACAAATTTTACACCTATAACAAAGATAAAAGGGGAGGTAAATCGTGAGGGAATTAGAAGAATGACACCCAGAGAATGGGCTAGATTACAAGGATTTCCTGATAAATTTATTATTCCCGTTGCTGATGCTTCTGCTTATAAACAATTTGGTAATTCTGTAGCGATACCTGCTATTGAAATTGTCGCAAAAAAAATATTAGAAAAATTAGAAATAATTTAGTAATTATGAGTATAAAAGGAAATAAAGGCGAATGGAGTGAAATTTATGCTTTGTTTAAAATCTTATCTGATAAATTTCTTTATCGTGGAGATGAAAATTTAAACAAAATTAGTAATATCATTTACCCTATTATTAAAGTTTTGAGAAATGAATTAAATAAAAAGTATGAATACTCTATTGATAGTGAGCTTGACTTAATCATCGTATCCAATGATGATAGAGAATTATTAAAAATATCTATAATTGAATTTGCCGAAAAAGCACAGTTTTTATTAGAAAAAATTAAAATTACCAATCAAACTACTTTTGATATTCCTGAAATAGAAGATTTTATGAATAGAAATTATTGCTATTCTTTAAAAGCAAATTCTTCTAATAAGAAAGATATAAATATTGTTATTTATGATCCAAAAATAAATCAAGCATCTACTTTAGGATTTAGCATAAAATCTCAATTAGGTAGTCCATCAACTTTATTAAATGCGGGAAAAACTACTAATTTTATTTATAAAATCAATGGAAAATTATCTGATGAGGAAATTAACCAAATTAACTCTATTGATACAAGACAAAAAGTAAGAGATAGAATTAACATAATTATTAATAAAACTGGGGACTTAGAGTTTGTTAAAACAGAGCAAAAAATTTTCGAGAATAACTTAATTTTAATAGATAGCTTTTTACCTCATATTTTCAGTGAAATACTATTAAAATTTTATTCTTCTCGTTATTCAAAAATGATTGATCTAGTTGATGAAATAAAAAAAGTTAATCCCTTAAATTATGACTTATCAAATAATCATGATTTTTATACTTATAAAGTGAAAAGATTTTTGACAGATGTTGCATTAGGAATGCTTCCCTCACAAGTTTGGGAAGGAAATTATGATGCAGATGGTGGATATTTAATTGTTAAAGATGATGGAGAAATAATTTGTTATCATATCTATCATAAACATTTATTTGAGAATTATTTGTTTAATAATACAAAGTTAGAAACTGCTAGTACCTCAAGACATGACTTTGGGAAATTGTATAAAGAAAATGGAGATTTATTTATTAAATTAAATTTACAAATCAGATTTATCACATAAAAGTAACTAAACTATGGAGCGAGGATTTAATGATGTTAATAGTCGTTTAGATGTGGTTTCAGGGCAATTAGCTTATCTATATTTATTGGTGCAGGATAGTCGAGAAAAACAGGAAAATCTAGGGAAAGCGATTTCTAACATTCATAAAGCGATGTTAATTAAAGAAATCACTACCTTACAAGCAGAATTAGAAGATTTAAAACGTTTTCCCCATGAATCTCCCCGATTAGCTCTAAAAACCGCTACCAATACTCGTTTATTTTTAAGTAGTCAGGCGATGCAGTCAACCCCAGAATTAGAGGCAGAATTGCTGTTAAATAGTGATGTATCGATTCAAGGATGGGCGGTTGCTACGGCTACGGAAGCCCATTTACTGTTACAAATGGGGCAACATCAGGAAGCAAAAGGAATGTTACGGGAGGAGGTGGAGAAGTTTAAAACTGTCGCTCATAATTGGAGTAATAGCCTGATAAAAGAGGGTAATTCGTCATTGTCAACGGCGTATCGTTTTTCCGCTTCTCCCTTTGCGGAATATATCACCCCCGAAAGAGTCACCAGAATTAAGGATATTTCCCCTAGTGATCTTAGTTTAAATCAGGATCAAGTCAGACGCAAAAAAAATGAGGCAAGTGTTGAGTTTGAAATGTCTTACGCCCAAGAAAGATACCCTAAATCATGGATACAAAAACAGATTGCGATCGCAGAGTATTTAGACGGTTTAAGCGAATTATTAGCGAGATTAGAGAGTTTAGAAGCCTTTGCGGATTTGTGCGAAAGTCGTAACCTGAAAAGCAGTAAGGAGATTTTGCCTGATGAAAATACTCCTTCGGGATTATATTTGTTACGGGCTGACTAATTCAGAGAAAAAACTATCAATATTTTATAATACTTGAAAATATTTTGATTCTAATAAAAAAGTACCTTGAGTAAAGCGAATAGCCCAATAACCAGCAGGGCGTGGATTCAAAACAATTCCTTCTTCTCCTAAATTAATCAAGCTAGATGATCTTAACATGGGCATGAAATCCGCCGTCTTGATGTATGGTGGTATTTTTATCACTTTCACCCGATCCCCTGATTTAATATTTACTGATGTCATAATTTTATTATTCCCGTGTCTTTCCTAATTCTTAATTCCTAATTCCTAATTCCCAGTTTCCTTGCTAATTCCTAATCAATTAAGGAGTTTGCCAAATACGTTCATGATAAGCTATTGGTTCTACCAAGGGATCGCTATCATGGTGATGATGAGAATGATCATGATGGTGAATGTGATCCTGAGAATGATCATGATGGTGATGGTGACTATCCTCATTTTGTAACGCATTTAGGCGAAACTTACACATTTCACAATTCATTTTTACTTCTCCTAGTTGAGTTTCGATTTCCCTTTCCCTAATTAACTGCAATAATTCAGGTTGGATACCCATTTCAGGTAAACAGGTAATATCAATTTGAGGATATAATTTTTGATATTCTGTCGAAATAGTTTCTATTTTTTTCATTAAAGCACCCATAAATAGAAAATAGGGCAAGACAATAATTCTTTTTGGTTGATATAACAAAGCGCGGCGGAATCCTTCTTCTAAGCGAGGATGAGAAATTCCCACAAAGCAGGTTTCTACGGTATTATATCCACTACCTTCCCACAAAATACGGGCTAGTTTATATACATCACCGTTGGCATCAGGATCACTTGAGCCTCTACCCACAAATAATAACACTGTATCTTCACGGGAAATGTTATGGGGATTATATTCTAATTCATCTAATTGTGCTAAACGTTTTTGCCAAAGTTCGATAATACTGGGATTGATGCCAAAATGTCGTCCATAATGAAATTGTAATTGAGGATATTTTATCCTACTACGATCTAATTCATTGGTAACATCAAATTTATTATGACGGGCAGCAAATAAAAGAATCGGCAGAGCAGAAATATCTGTATAGCCTAAATTAATACAATGTTCAACTCCTTCGGCGATTGTTGGGGTAGTCAATTCTAAAAAACAAGGAATTACGGGGCGAGATTTATCCAATTCTTGATAGGCATGAACAAAATTCATAAACACTTGACGACCATCCTCATCTCTTGTACCATGACCGATCATTAGTAAAGGACGTTTTAAAGGTAAAGGCTTTAAGGAGATTTTGAGATAATCTGTAGATATTTTTTCCATTAAATTTTTGCCACCAATAGCGATAATATTTACTCTAATTATACAGATCCCCTGAAACCAACGTAAATGCTTAACAGGGGGATATTGATTAATTAACTTATTCACTCATTAGTAACCAAGAAGTGATAATATTACCGTTGATTAGTTATTTTTTTTAAACAACCGATGCCAGAAGCAGTAGGAGTAATTCAAACTTTAGGGTTTCCCTCTATTTTAGCCGCCGCTGATACTATGGTAAAAGCCGCTCGTGTAACGGTGGTTTATTTTGATAAAGCAGAAAAAGGTGACTTTATTGTAGCTATTCGTGGACCTGTTTCCGAAGTTGAAAAAGCTATGACTGAAGGTATTAGAGAAGCTGGTAATGTTTTTGGCGGTGTCGTTCAAACTCATTACATTGTCCCTAATCCTCCTCCTAATGTCGTAGATGTTTTACCTATCGAATATACAGAGGTTTCCCAACCTTATCGCTCTTAATTTTATGTTTCAACCTCGAATTAATCCATTGATTTCGAGCCAGAAAATAGAGCAAATTTAGATAATAATTTAACCAACCAATTTATTTTTATTCATTATTAAAGGAGAATTTTTTATGCCTTCACAAGCCGCCGTTGGATCTCTCGAAACTAAAGGATTTCCGGGTGTTTTAGCCGCCGCCGATGCTATGGTAAAAGCTGGTAGAGTCACCCTTGTGGGTTATATTCGAGTCGGTAGCGCTCGTTTTAATATCAATATCAGAGGCTCTGTTTCTGAAGTCAAAACCGCTATGGCAGCAGGAATTGAAGCCGTAAACCGTGCTGAAGGTGCGGCACTTGAATCATGGGTTATCATTCCCCGTCCTCATGAAAATGTTTGTGCTGTGCTACCAATTGACTATACTGATGCCGTTGAGCCTTACCGTCAAGCGGTGGAAGGAAATTCTTCCTCTCGTGCTTTAAATTAATTTTCTGGGAGTTTTTAATAGTTCGTATAGACGTAATATTTTATGTTTTTACTAACTTTAAAAGCTCAAAAAAATTACTTTTTATCATAAATAAAACTCAGCAAAAATAAGACCTATTTGCACTTATAAAAGACTCAAAATTTATTGCTTAATAGTAAATGTTATTGTAGATAGATAATAAAAATATCATAATTTACCCAGATAAAAAAAGAGATTCCAAATTTAGATTAGTATAGAAAATATAGAAGTTTTAAAAATTAACTATCACAAATTCATAGTAATAAAAAATTAGGAAGAATTAAATCTAATGTAATTAATTTTCTTGACATTTTTCCTTCTAGTGATAATATAAAAATTTGAAAAGCTATTATGAATTTATTATGACTAATTTAACTACTGGAGCTGATGCAGTTGATGAGGCGATCGCAAAAGGAATTGATTTTGATGGCAGTGAAATCCCTACAGCAAAAATAGATTTATATAATCAAGTGATGGGATTAGAAGGACAAAGACAACGTAGTGGAGTAAGTAATACTATGCGTTCAAGAATTGTGCGAATTGGAGCGAAACATATACCCCAAGACGAACTTAATCAGAAGTTAATTGATGCTAATTTTGCTCCTTTAAAAGATAAAGAAATTGCTTTTTATTATAGTAAATAGTCATCACAAAATAGAATTTATTAGAACTTAGAAAAACTCAAAATTTATTGAGGAATATTAAGTATAACTAATGATTAATTTTTCATTAATGCTTCAATATCTTCCTCCGATAATTGTTGAATATAATTGACTTTAACTTCTTCGAGTAAAATAACTAATAATTCTTCTATTTTATTAATATCATATTTAGCATTAGGACGTAAACTCATAATCTTAACAGATTTATTGATAATTTGTTCTAAATGTTGTTCAAAAATAAGGTCTTCTTTTAACATATTATTAATAGTATTTAAAAAGATTTGATAAGATTGAGTCGCTAATTTATTACTAATATCTTGAGGAAAATTTTTTAGTAAAGGTAAATAATTAATGTTTTGATAAATAGGTGATTCAGTAATAGTTTTTTCAAAAATATAAGTAAGTAAAATTTCAACTTCTGGACGAATTTCTGGTAACATTTCATAGGCGACTAAATTCATTAATATTTTGATAATTTCTGCTGTTTCATTAACATTGTTTAAGTTAATATATTCCCTTCTATCTTCTTCTTTAAATAATATTTTTTCAATCTCTCCTTTTTCAATAGTTTTTTGAACTTGATTAACAATTCTGAGTATCACAACTTGGGTGATATCTCCTGCAATTTGTGCAACAAAACCTTTACTTAGTTGTTTTTTAATTCTCTTAGAATCTAATAATTTAGCTTCATCTAAACGAATAATTATCGGAATAATTCTTAACCATCTAAAAGTAGGTAAAAAGAAAATTAAATCATACCAACGCCATAAAATAGCATCTTGAATTTTAACTCCTTCATAGCGAATACTAATAAATAGACAACGAAGAATAAAATCATAAAAAATGATGACAATAAAAGGAAAATCTATCAAGCCAAAATAATCAACAAATTGTCCATTTTCTCCCATCGGACGGAAAAAATTAGTTCTAATTAACGGTTTTATTTGTTTGTTAAAAAAAGTTAATTGTCTTTCTAAATTATTATTTTTAAGATGATTTTTTGTCCAAAAAGATGTAAACGCAACGGTAGAGGAATCTCTAGGATTATCTATATATATGCTCATATGTTCTCGCATTCTATTTTTAATTATCTCTAAAGTTCCACTTTTATTAGCTATTCTAAAAGGATCCTCTGAGATCATACTTGCACTCATTTCTCTTAAATTATATAAAATTTTTGCAGTTTCTTCACTGTCTAATCCAGACTGATTAATACTTTTTTCTAATCTCTTAACTTCTTCTAAATATTCTTGAGTATCTCGATAAGGTTCGATTCCTTTAATAGCATCATATTTAATAATTTTCTCTCTCAAGGATTGAGGTAAAATCTTAAAGGTTATACCGTTAAATTCATGGGAAGCAATTTTAATTTTCCCTACTGTTACTTTACCGTTTAACCATATATCTCTTAACGGAATATAAGTTAAATCAAAAATGACAACTCCAAAATTTAAGACAGAAATAATTGCCATGATTCTAGCAATAAATAATTGATCTGAATACCAATTTAAAAGTTTGAAAAAAAAAGATAATTTTTGTTGAGATTTTGTCGATTGATTATTTTTCATTGATTAAAATATTAAACTATAATAGCAATAGATAGATATAAATAATTTATTCATTCAAAAAATATTTGTGAAACTATCGGAATATTGTGTAAATAATTATTCATTATCAATTATTAATTATAACTATGACATCTAATTTATTAATTCATCATGGGGAGATTTTATTACCTAACGGCGGTATTTTGTTAGGAGATTTGCTCATCAAAGACGGTAAAATTGCTGAAATTGGCACAGAATTAACTGCCGATTCTGCCCGAATTATCGATGCTACTGGCTTAACTTTACTACCCGGGGTAATCGATCCCCAAGTGCATTTTCGTGACCCCGGATTAACCCATAAAGAAGACCTTTTTACTGCTTCTTGTGCCTGTGCTAAGGGGGGAGTCACATCTTTCCTCGAAATGCCTAATACCATCCCTTTAACTACCACTCAGGCAATATTAGACGATAAGTTGTACCTTGCTAGTCAAAAATGTTTAGTTAATTACGGCTTCTTTATGGGGGCTACGGCGGAAAATTTAGACGATTTACGCAACGCTAATCCAGCTTGTGGTATAAAAATTTTTATGGGATCAAATCATGGTGCATTATTAGTCAGTACTGAGGCTGAAATTGAACCTATTTTCGCTAAAGGTAATCGTTTAATTGCTGTTCATGCTGAAGATCAAGCTAGAATTATAGAAAGGAAAAAACTGTTTAAAGATAACACAGATCCAGCCATTCATTCTGTCATTCAAGATGAACAAGCCGCCCTTAATGCCACTAAATTGGCGGTAAAATTAGCTAATAAATATCAACGGCGTTTACACATTCTTCATCTTAGCACTGGTATCGAGGCTGAATATTTACGAGAAAACAAGACTCCTTGGATTTCTACGGAAGTAACCCCTCAACATCTTCTACTCAATACCAATGATTACGAAAGAATCGGGACTTTAGCACAAATGAATCCCCCTTTGCGATCGCCTGAAAATAACGAAATTTTATGGAGAGCATTATTAGATGGAGTAATCGACTGTATTGCAACAGATCATGCCCCTCACACCTTAGAAGAAAAAGCGAAACCCTATCCCCATAGCCCTTCAGGAATGCCGGGAGTTGAGACTTCATTACCACTGATGTTAACAGAATATAAAAAAGGACGTTGTACCCTAGTTCAAGTCGTACAATGGATGTGTACAAATCCAGCAAAACTCTATGAAATACCGAATAAAGGAGAAATAAAAGTAGGCTATGACGCTGATTTGATTTTAGTGGATTTAAACAACTATAAACCAGTGTTAAAGGAAAATTTAGCCACAAAATGCGGTTGGAGTCCTTTTGAAGGTTGGAATTTAACAGGTTGGCCTATATATACTATTGTGAATGGTGATATTGCCTTAGAAAACGGAAAACTTAATACCAATGTAAGGGGAAAAGCCCTAAGTTTTGGTTAATTCCAGACTAATTTTTAGTTTCAACACTGAATTTGAAAGTTGAACCAAAATCTGAGTAAAATAAGATTTATTTTTGTGATCATTATTGCAATTATAAAGTAAAGAAAAATCTCCATAAATTTTTGGATGAAATCACAAAGTTTGTACTATTATACTAGAGTCATTGAGGAATTAAACAAGTGAGTAATTTTTTAGGCAAATTAAAAGATATTATTGGTGGAGGTCAACAAGATTACCAATATTACGAGGACGAAATTGAGAACTTAGTAACTCAAGATTTACCCCAAGAAGAAAAAATTGTCGAGCCCATCGTGGAAAAACAACCCGAATCTCCCATACAATCTTCTACTCCTTCTCGTCGTCGTCAACGGGATAAATCTCAAAATCAAATGGAATTGCCTTCGCCATCTTATTTAGATATGGATAGTAGTTTACCTAGTAATGTAATTGGAATGCCAGGAGTTAGTACCGCCGTGAATGAAGTAGTTGTAATCGAGCCCCACACTTTTGATGAGATTCCCCAAGTAATTCAAACCTTGAGAGAACAAAGATGTGTAGTATTAAACTTAAATGTAATGGAACCTGATGAGGCACAAAGAGCTGTGGATTTTGTCGCAGGTGGTACTTATGCCATTGACGGCCATCAAGAAAGAATTGGAGAAAGTATCTTTTTATTCACTCCTAGAAGCGTAAAAGTGAGTACTATATCAGGTAGTTCTTATCAAGTGAGAGAATCTATTGTAAGTAGCAACAATACTTTAGGTAGTTCTTTTTCTGAATCCTTGTGGGAAAATGATTCCACACCTCTTTCTGATCCCATTGCACAATAAATGAAATAATAGGTAATAAGTAATAATAGAAAAGTCATAAGTAATAATTTTTTATAAAAAAAGTGTCTTTAAAACTAGGTGTTATTGGCGGTGGAGTAATGGCAGAAGCGATTATTTCCTGCTTAATTGAAAAAAATATTTATTCTTCCTCAGATATTATTATTAGTGAACCTTCGGTTAATCGTCGTCAATTTTGGCAAGAAAAATACGGCGTTATTACTACCGCAGAAAATCAACAAATTTTAGATAATTCTGACGTTATCATCTTAGGAATTAAACCCCAGATTTTGTCAACGGTAATCTCTAATTTAACCTTAAATTCTCAAGAGAAAAAACCCTTAATTATCTCAATTTTAGCTGGAGTTTCTTTAGATAAATTAGCCCAAGGATTTCCGCAATTTCCCCTAGTCAGAGTAATGCCTAATACCCCCGCTATTGTCGGGGAAGCCATGACTGCTATTACCCCAAATAATTTGGTGTCGGAAAATCAATTAAGTCTTACTCTGTCTCTTTTTAAGGCTATTGGTTCGGTAATTGAAATACCAGAATATTTAATGGATGCCGTCACGGGTTTATCAGGCTCAGGACCAGCTTTTGTAGCATTGATGATTGAGGCTTTAGCTGATGGAGGAGTCGCTTCAGGTTTACCCCGTGTTATCGCCTTAGAATTGGCAACTCAAACGGTTTTAGGTACAGCACAATTAGTGAAACAAAAGAATTTACATCCAGCCTTATTAAAAGATCAAGTTACAAGCCCCGGAGGTACAACTATCGCTGGAGTTGCACAATTAGAAAAAAATGGCTTTCGTAATGCTATTATATCGGCTGTAACGGCTGCTTATAAAAGATCTCAAGAATTAGGTTAAGATAATTATGAAAAAAAGTGCTGCACATCACAAAGTGACATTAGGGAAAAGATAACGAGTCAAAGCCAAAAGTAAAGCAATAATTATACCACTTGCTATTGAACGAGCAACAAATTCTATATTTACTAATCTTTTATCTAAACCATCAAAATTAGTCTTAACATCGCTTTTTACACTGTTTAATTTTTCATCAAGTTTAGTAACATTGATTTTTACCTCATTAACCTCATTAGCTAAATGATCGATTTTGTCTTCTAACTTTTCAATTTTGTTTTCTAACTTGTCCATTTTTGCCTCAAGTCTCAACAAGACATCAGCAATATTAACTTCAATAATTTGACTCATAAAATAATCTCTTAAATATTTACGATTTTAAAGTTTTTTCTTCCATAACAATTATCAATAATTAATCTTCCCAGTCTGGACAAGTATCACCATCCCAACCGTAAGGGTGCATACCACAAACTAATAAATTACCGTTATAACTTCGCCCGTGATAATTACGACAACCTTGACAAGCGGGGTGTATTTGTGGATTGGGTTTGATATTGTCATTGTCAAAGAAAGAATTTAATTCATCATAAAAATCATCATCATAAAAAATATCTTCTTGAGATTCCTCATCGATAAATAATTCCACGATTTCTGTAAATAAATCATCTATTTCTGCTAAAAATTGAGTTAATTCCGTTGTCAATATTTCTTCTACTTCTTCGGTTAACTCATTTATTTTTTTTTCCCATTCCTGATTATTTTTCTGCCAATCTTGGTTGATTTGTTTGTACAGTGACTCAAATTCACCCTCCACCGCATTTAGCCAATTTTTGAAAGTATTTTCCCAATTATCCATTAGTTGAAAACAAAGAAAGATCTCATCACTAATTTAACTCAATTATTGAATATTATTGTAAACCTCTTAAAATTTCTTTAATTACTCATCTTCATCAGTGATAATTTCAATGGTGCGCGGTTGAGAATTTTTATTTATATCTTCACTTTTAACCCCTTTAGTTTGATTCTGTTTAAGGATTTCATCCACAAATTTATGTGCTTCTTCTGCATTTATTTTCCCTTTATTTACCATTTCATCCGCCATTTTTTGCAATTCTTGGCTAAAATCTGGATTAAGGGCGATTTTTTCCGCTTGTTGTTTTAATTCTTGAAAAGTATCGTTAGCTTTTTCCACCGCATAACTAGCAATGCCCACTCCTAAATAAAAGGCTTTTTTTAATAAATTCTCTGAATCAGCCATAAACTTACCACCCCCATAAAACAATATTTTCTCTTATTGTAGTTGAAAAACTTAAAAGCTGATTAGGTTTCAGGTGTCAGGTTTTAAATAATGAGTTTATCGATTATTCAATATTCTTCCCTGTTTCCTTTCTATCTTCCATCTCCTAATTTATTTGTGCGCAGATGTTAATCTTTCGGTACAATTAGCAGAAATATATTAATCTCGTTATTTTTATCGGGCTTTTTCCCTCAACTAATTTTAATAAAAAGAATGCAAGAGTCACCTTTTCCTAGTAACTTTGATGTCATTATTGTTGGCTCTGGTGCTGCAGGTTTATATACAGCTTTATGTTTGCCAAATAATTTCCGTATCGCTTTAGTTACTAAGGATAAATTAAAAAGAGGTGCTAGTGATTGGGCACAAGGAGGTATTGCGGCAGCTATTAACCCCGATGATTCTCCTCTGTTTCATTTACAAGATACCCTCAAAGCAGGGGCTGGTTTATGTGATACCCACGCCGTTAAATATTTAGTAGAAAATGCCGCTATCTCTATTCAATCTTTACTAGAAATGGGGGTAGATTTTGATCGGGTAAAAGATGATAATAATAATATTCCTCATCCATTAGCCATGACTTTAGAAGCGGCTCATTCTTTCCCTAGAGTACTTCATGCAGCCGACACTACAGGTAGAGCTATTGTTTCTATTCTCCGTCAAAAAGTCTTAGATAGTCCACATATTCAAGTATATGAACAGGCTTACGCCCTTAGTTTATGGTTAAATGAGAGCAAAAATCAATGTCTTGGCATTAGTTTACTCTATGAAAATCAAATTCGTTGGTTATCAGCCAAAGCCGTTATTTTAGCCACAGGAGGCGGTGGACAAGTTTTTGCCCAAACTACTAATCCTCACGTTAGCACAGGGGATGGCGTGGCTTTAGCGTGGCGTAGCGGTGCTATTTTACGGGATTTAGAGTTTGTTCAATTTCACCCGACGGCGTTAAATATGCCTAATACTCCTCATTTTTTAATCAGTGAAGCTGTTAGAGGAGAAGGCGCTCATTTAGTAGATGAAGAAGGAAAACGTTTCGCTTTTGACTACCACGAAAAAGGTGAATTAGCCCCTAGGGATGTGGTAAGTCGAGCTATTTACAGTCATTTACACAAAACCTGTGAAAATCCTGCTCTTGGTAAAGTATATCTTGATTTACGCCCCATTTCTCCTTCTCGCATTGAATATCGCTTTCCGAATATCATCGATAAGTGTCAACAATGGGGAATAGATTTGTTTTCTCAACGAATTCCCGTGTCTCCTGCCGCTCATTATTGGATGGGAGGCGTTTGTGTTAATCTTCAAAATCAAACCTCTATCAATGGTTTATATGCCATCGGCGAAACTGCTAGTACTGGCGTTCATGGGGCAAATCGTTTAGCGAGTAATTCTTTATTGGAGTGTGTTGTTTTTGCTGAAAATTTCCGTCATTTATCTTTAGATTCTTTTTCTCAACCTTCTATAACTATTAGTAATCAACAAAATATTGATGATGATTGGGAAGAAGAAATGGAGTTAATTAGTTATATTCGAGCTTCTTTACCTATTACGATGTGGGAAGGTGCAGGAATTTGTCGCACCAAAGAAGGATTAGAAAAAGCACTTCACCAAATTGATAATTGGCGTATTCAACTCGAAACACTTTCTATTTATCAGTTTATTAACAATATTTCCTCATCTCATGAATATAATTTAACTTCATCTCAAGCTCAACAACAGTTAAAATTAGCCACTGAAACTATTAATTTGCTCGATGTGGGTTATTTAATTCTCAAAAGTGCTTCATTTCGCACGGAAAGCCGAGGTGGACATTATCGCCTTGATTATCCTCACACTGATGATAACTGGCAAATTCACACTTTAGTTAAAAATAATAGTTGGTGGCAAGGAAATTAATTATTAATCATGACGAAATTATTGGGTTTCAATCAATTTATTTTGATCATTTTCATTGTTTAATAAAAGCAATTCCTGCACTAATTAACTCAGCTAAAATACTAATAAGACGAAATAACGCCACTACTATTAATACATTTTGAGGAGGAAAAAAAGTTGGATTTAAAGTTGCGATCGCCGTTGCTTCAAAAACCCCAATTCCTCCGGGGGCACCGGGTACAATTAAACCTAATAACCAAGCAAAACTAAAGGTACTTAAAACAGGTAAAATTAAACTTATTTTGAGAGGAATAAAAGCATTTATAATCAACAGAAAAGCTATTCCTCTAAGTAATAAAAAACCTAATTCCCCCAGTAATGGTAATAAAGGATATTGAGTTAAATTAACAATATTTTTACTACCTTTACCTTTAGCTAATTTGGTTAAAATATGATTAATTATCTTAGGATGAATACCCATTAAAACTAGAAAGATAATAATACATTGAATTGTAAAAATTAGAAGAGAAAAATTAACTCTAATGATACCAAAACTAACACTAAAGATAGTAATTAAGAAAGCAGCAACTGCCATTAATAAAGGTTCAAGAATAACGCTAACAGTAGCTAAAGCTAAACTATCACCTTCATTTTGAATAGCTTTTACTCTTCCCACAAAATGCCAAATATTACCCGGTAAATACTTACTAATATTTGTAATTAAGTAAACTTTAATAGCTTTAAATCCCTTTAACTTTGCTTGAAAAATAGCTAAAATCCAAGTCCAAACCCAAGCAGAAAAAATATGAGCAAACAAATTAAAAAATAAACTTAAACATAGCATTAAGTAAATAAAAAAGTTGAATTTAACTTCAATAACTTCTCGCCAATAATTTTTAAATGTAGAAAAGATAAAAAAGAAAGTTATTCCTAAAATTAGCCAACGTAAAAATTTTTTACCTAATTTCATTTATTAAATAATAGTTGTAAAAAAAGTAATAAAAGTAGTCAAAAACCAAATAAATAATAAAATTAATTAAAATATTAATCTAAAATAACTAACAAATAATCAAAGATTAAAAAATAAATTTATAAATATTACTATACCTGAAAACTGACTATTTATAGGCTTTTAAAAATATGACAACTTTCGTAAATGGAGATATTATCTTGACAAAATCTAATATTAACTTTATAGTAAATGTCTGAAAGAAATATCCAATAAAAATCAAACATTTATTGATAAATCTTAGGACAAGGTTCAGATGAAATATTAGCAGTAGGACAATAAGTTTGTAAACAAGGTTGACGACTAGCTTCTTCTGTTTCTAAAGCTGGAGGATACTTTCCGAAAATCATTTCACAACTTAAATCTTCAAAATCAGGAGTCATGGTTAAAGGAATGCCAAAAGACTCAGTAAAAAATTTTTGAGTAGGCAATTTACACATATTTATACACATTCCCACACAACCACTTTCTTCAAGATAACGACATTTTTTTATTTTAACTCCGCTTTTTTGCCGATTAATTTGATTATCTTCCGTGACAATTTCGATTTCTTTAATTTCAGATTTGCCAACTAACCATTCAAATAAAATTGTGGCAAACCACGCATTAGATTCACATACCCATTTTGTAGGGGAAAAAAGATTACGAATCAAATATAAAGCAGGAGAAGGTACTAAAGATTTTAGCACGATAGCGACTAATTCTTGTTGTTGTTGTGCTGTGCGCCCTTTCATTATTTGTTGCGATAAATCCACAAAACCATCATAACCTTTGAAATTTGTACTTTTCCCCACAGCTTTAGCCATTTTACGGGAAAATAAAGCAATAAACAGTTTATCAATTACATTATCTTTATATTGTGTTTTTTCACTCTTATTCATCATAAATGGTATTTTCTGTTATAACTCTCCTTGAGTGTAACCTTTATCATTAAACAATTAAATAATTACTTAATTTTTCTTGAAACTTACATGATCATATTTGATCAAAATACATTGACTTTTCAAATATTATAGAAAATAATATTAATATTTTAAGTTATCAAAATTATTCCTTCAATCAATCCTCAAAAATTTAACTATATTTTCATTATTAGAATTAGTTTAAGATTTTTTTCTCTAAATATTATGAAGGATTTAATCTATTTTTATTATGATTTTAATAATAATTAATAATTTAAAATTTTTACTATATATGATAACAAGTCAATTAATCTCTCTAGTCATCATTTTTCTTTTTACTAGCATCATTGGCGTGGTAACAGGGAGTAATTCCTTAGTTACAATTCCCGTTATGCTTGAATTTGGTATTTCCCCAGCAAATGCCATCGCTACGAATATGTTTGCTTTAATCTTTATGAGTATTGGTGGCACAATTCCCTTTTTAAAAGGAGACTTACTTAAACGTCAAGATTTATCTCTCTTAATTATTTTAACTATTATCGGTTCAATATTTGGGGCATTATTAGTGATAATTATTCCCTCAAAAACGATGCCTTTACTTATCTCTATTTCTATGATTGTAGTGACAATTTTTTCTGTGATTAATCGGAATAAAGGAGTAGAAAAAATCGAAGAATCTTCTCCGACAGCACAAAAAATTGGTTACGCTTTAACTTTTCTCTTAGGTATTTATGGAGGATTTTTTAGCGGTGGTTATGTTACTACTCTTACCGCTTGTTTTATTGCTTTTCTAAACATGACATTTATGGAAGCAGTAGCCATAACAAAAGTGTTGAATATTTTTTCCTCATTAATCGCCACTTTTATTTTTATGACTCAAGGAATTATTGATTATAAACTAGGAATAATTTTAGGTATAACTATGTTTTTTGGTGCAATAATTGGAGCAAAATTTGCCTTAAAAATGAGCAATCTTTGGTTAAGAAGAATTTTCATTATTACCGTAATTTTTCTCGCCGTTAGAAATTTATTAAAATGGATTAATTAAATAAAAAAACTAAATTCCGTATCAATAAATCAAAATGTTTACTAACACAGAATCTAGCTTCAGTTAGGGTAAATAACCCTATTAATTATTTACTTTTTTAAGGCTTCTTCAGATACGGGTACAAAATCACCATGAATGGTTAAAGCTAAAAGCATTTCGTCATCTTCAGAAATTAATTTACCACTTAAGACACAACTTTCATCTTTTCTTGCAGTGGCAGGAATAGTCGCACGAATGTCAGTTTTTGAGAAATTAGGACGATATTCCCCAGATTTTTGTTGTACATAATTCCAGAGAATATCTCTGATTAAAGTTTGATAACCTTGACTACCAGATAAAGATTTTAAACTATCTTTAAGAGTTTTCTCTAAACGGATACTGGTTACTTCCATTTGAGTTGTTGAAGTTCTGTGTGAACCACGCATAATTTTTCCTTCCTTTTAATTATTTAGACATTAGGTAAGACTAGAGTAGTATAAAACTGCCCTATGTTGCCATAAATCGGACAAAATATTTACAAATATTTACTATTTATTATTACACAAAAGTGCTTAAAATGAAATATTAATTATGAAAATCGAAACATAAATTTCTTTTTACGGTGTTTTTCTCCTATTTAGAAGGTTGTTGTTACAATGTACAGAAAATAATTTATTAACGATAACTATGACAGTTAAACTAATTGGACTCAAAGCAGATCACTTTCGTCATCCCCTCGATTTAGAAGCTACTACTAAATTAAAACAAATTCCCGCTTTAGATTTAGCCATGAGAAGCCTTTTAGGAAATGTTGCTGAAGATTTTTTTTATCTTAATAATATCGCCTCTAGTATTCTCATCAGCGAAAAACAATTACCTGATTTATATGAACTACTTATATCTGCGTCTGAAATTTTAGATATTGAACCACCCCAACTCTACATTCAACAAAATCCTACACCTAACGCTTATACTTTAGCTATTCGAGGCAAAAAACCTTTTATTGTTATTCATACTTCTTTACTAGAAATTCTCACCCCCGAAGAAATTAAAGCCGTTATTGCCCATGAATTAGGACATCTTAAATGTGAACATGGGGTTTATCTTTCTTTAGCTAATATCATGGTATTAGCCGCAGGTTTAATTCCTTCTTGGGGAACTTTTGTCGCTCAATCCCTTCAAAGTCAATTATTACAATGGGTTCGTTGTGCCGAATTCAGTTGCGATCGCAGTGCTTTGTTAGTCGTGCAAAAACCGTCAATAGTCATGTCAGTATTGATGAAATTAACAGGAGGCTCACCAAGTATCGCTCATAAACTAAATTTAGAAGCCTTTATGGCACAAGTAAAAGAATATAAAGCCATGAGTGACACAGACATCGGAATTTTGTTAAAAGAAATGCAAACCTCACAATTAACCCATCCTGTACCCATAATTAGAGCAAAAGAAATCGAAAACTGGGCAAATTCTCCCAATTATTCTCAGTTGCTCAAAACTAGAAAAATGAGTTATAATGACGAAAGTAACTATCTGGGCGGATGGCGAAATTGGTAGACGCACCACACTCAAAATGTGGCGGCTTAGGTCATGCGAGTTCGACCCTCGCTCTGCCCATTCTCTACTTCTCTTACTATATCTACGTTTCAATCTCTTTCTTTAGTGTTAAAGACTTATACTTGCTCATAGTTTCCTCACTTTATGCTTAAATTTTTTGTTTATCTTAGATGACAGGAAAATAATAGTATTTATAAATTCTTTTAACTCTGTTTAACTTTTTTGTATTTTTATCTGGCTGTGAATACATTTGTTCAGATATTTTTTTGATCAACGAAATCCACTGATGGAAAGAACATGAAAAACTAAGTAAAGAGTTTTATTTTTATATTAAATATATTTAAAAAGCACGGGCGTGGAGGGACTCGAACCCCCGACCTGCTGATCCGTAGTCAGCCGCTCTAATCCACTAAGCTACACACCCTTTTTTCAACACTTATCTATAATAACAAATGACCAGTAAAAATGCAAGTTTTTATAGTTTCCCTTCTGGTGAAATGATAGTTTGCTACTTCCCCTCTTTCTTTCCTTTATCGAAGAAAAAAGTTATACTTGTATGGTTAAAAATTCTTTTCTTGACTTTGTGTAGCTGTAAATTATGGATAATCGCTCTGGTAACTCGGATTCTTCTGTCAGTAAAGTCGTTACACAAGTATGGCATAATCTTCAAAGTCAGTTATCGATTCCTACTTTAAAACCCAACGCAAAAGTACAGGGTATTCATGTTAAAAATGGACAAGAAAAACATACTTCTTTTTATCCTTTATTGGGCGATCGCTATATCATAGGAAGAAGTACTAAAAGTTGTGATATTGTGATCCGTAGTGCGATTATCAGTCAAACTCATTGTGTCATCGAAAGAGATAGTAACAACCCTGGGCAGTTTATTATCAAAGACTTAAACTCTACTAATGGCGTTTATTGCGGCAATCAGCGTTATCAATCTATTACTCTCAATCATAATGATATTATCACTTTAGGTCCTCCAGAATTAGCAGATGTTATTGAAATTCGCTTTGATAAATGTCCACCGAAATGGTTAACTTTTGCCCGTTATGGTTTAATTACTAGCGGAGTGGGTTTATTCTTCATGATGGCTTGGATAGGCTTTGAATGGACAAAATATGACGTGTATCCTATCCCTGATCATGTGGGGGGTTCAACAGTAATGTATGCTGAAGATGGTAAAACCTTACTTTCACCTCGCATTGATTCCCCTCATCGAGAGTTAGAAAATTTAAAAGAGTTTTCCCCTTATTTACCTAAAGCCTTGATGGCATCAGAAGACAGTCGTTATTATTGGCATTTTGGAGTTGATCCTTTAGGCATTTTAAGGGCAATATTAGTAAATAAACAGGGTGAAGTAAAACAGGGTGCGAGTACTATAACCCAACAATTAGCCAGAAGTTTATATCCTGCGGTGGGGAGAGATAATAATTTACAGAGAAAGTTACGAGAAATGATGGTAGCTTTCAAATTAGAAACGGTTTACAGCAAAGACGAAATCATAAAAACTTATCTTAATCGAGTTTATTTAGGAGTTAATTTATATGGTTTTGAAGATGCCGCTAAATTTTATTTCGATAAATCCGCTAAAGACTTAAACATTGCCCAAGCTGCTACTTTAGTGGGTATTTTACCAGCACCAAACGCTTATAATCCTGTACAAGATTATGATACGGCTATCCAATTCCGTAACCGAGTCATTGAAAGGATGTTAAACGCTGGTATGATTACTAAAGATGAAGCATCGGAAGCTAGACGCTCAAGAATTGAAATTAGTCCTAAAGCACAGGAAACTTTATCGAATATCTTAGCACCTTATTATTATAGTCACGTTTTCCAAGAGATGAATCGCCTATTGGGGGATAATTTAACTCAAGAAGGAGATTTCGTCATCGAAACGGCTTTAAACCCTAAAGTTCAAGCTATAGCTGAAGAAAGCCTTAAGAATCACCTGAATACTAACGGTAAACAAAATAATTTCTCTCAAGGGGCGATGGCCACTATTAAAGCTAAAAACGGTGAAATCGTTGCTTTAGTGGGAGGAAAAGATTATAAAGAAAGTCAGTTTAATCGTGCTAGTCAAGCCAAAAGACAACCGGGGTCAACTTTTAAGGTTTTTGCTTATGCAGCAGCCTTAGAAAGTGGTATTTCAGCAAATAAGAGCTATTCTTGTGGAGGGTTACTATGGCAAGGATTCCTCTATAGAGCTTGTGAGCGTACGGGAGGGGCTACAAATATGTATCAAGGTTTAGCTTTATCAGAAAATGCCATCGCCTTAAGGGTAGCTAAAGATGTTGGTTTAAATAAAGTAGTAGAGACAGCTAAAAAAATGGGTATCAAATCAGAGTTAAATGCTTTACCGGGGTTAATATTAGGACAAAGTGAAGTAAATGTATTAGAAATGACTGGTGCTTATACTGCTTTTGCTAATCAAGGAATTTGGTCACGTCCTCACGCTATTAAGGTAATCCGAGATGGAAGAGATTGTGAAGATTTCCAAAATCATAAAACCTGTCGAGAAATTTACCGTTTTAACGAGAATAAAGACGAACAAAAACAAGTAATTAAACCTACTACAGCCTCAACTATGAATAAAATGTTGCATCAAGTAATTACTGCTGGTACGGGAAAAGGTGCTTATGTAGGTAAAGATGAAGCAGGTAAAACGGGCACAACTAATAAAGGTGTTGATTTATGGTTTATTGGTTATGTTGTTAAGGATAATTTAGTAACGGGAATTTGGTTAGGTAATGATAACAATTCTCCTACAAATAGTAGCAGTGGACAAGCCGCTATTTTATGGGGTGATTATATGAAAAAAATTTTATAGGGTGCATAGCAAAGGACAAAAGGCTTAAAATTGACTTAAACTATACTAAAATTGATTTTTCTATTTTTGCTTATTAAGCATTTTTGATCTGATGCAATATCTCCCCATTTCCTAGTTAAATATTACTCGGATCTGGCAAAAATTACTGTACTCATATGAATTGGATCGTTATTTTTATCTATATATCCATATAATAAAACTCTGATGACACGATCACCGTTAAGGCAAAAATTAAAACCACCTTTTTTTTGATTATTTCTACCATAAATTATATTATTAGACCATGAAACACCATCTTGAGAACAACTGATGATAGGTTGGTTTTCATTGACACCAATTAAAGCATCAGCCACAGTAGTATATTCATCTTCCCAAGGCTGAGATTGTGAATTTTGAAAAATCGCAGTGCCTGTAGAATCATATTCTTGTCTTTTTAAAATAGCGGGTTTCAAAAATACTTGACTATTTTTACTTATATCTTTAAAACCATAATAAATAGTACTATTATCTGAAGTAGTTACTTTTAAACATTCCTGAGAATTAAGTTTTGAAGAGTCACATTTAGAGTCTATGGTAGGTGTAACAGCTTCTACTTTCTTACCTTGTTTTATATCTTCTTGCATAAAAGTTAAAGCCCGTGTTAAACTAGCATTCCTAACGGTTTTTGATTCTAAATTTTGATTTGCTCGTAAAAGATTAATAAAACCACTAGCGGCGGCGGTTAAAACAATACTACCTAAAACTAAAGCGATTAATAATTCCGTCAAAGAAATGCCTTTAGTATTCTGTTTTGGTAAATTTAATAAATATTTATATAACTTTTTATAACTCATTTTTTTATCCCCCACAAACAAGTAAAATTAATCATAGATTAAGGAGAAGTCACGGAATTGTCATAACGTTTATTTTCGATATTGTTACAAGTAGGCTTTGATGATGTACCTGCGAAAATACCTGTTCTAATCATGCCAATACTAGATACTACAATACATTTAGCTGATTCTGGCAAAACTTTTCCTGAAAAATCTTTTCTGGCAATCCATAAAGTGCCTGAGTCCACCGTTGTACTTTTTAAATCAAATTCCATACCGTCATTGTTACCATTAGAAAAAGTGGGATCATTACTAAAATTACTTTTTGTTACACTAACGATATTTTTATCAACGGAAAAAGGCTCTAAAACGCAACCAGATGGATTTCCCGTAATACTATAAGTAGCATTATTATTGCTAATGCTGACGGTGCAATCAGTACTTTTACGGTTAGCATTAGTTTGAGCTTCAATTAAAGTACTTCTAATTTTCGTGAAAGTTTTATTAACTTCTTCTTGTCTTTTAGAATCGATTAAATTAGGTGCAGCAACGGCAGAAACAACACCGATAATAGCACAAACTGCAATTAATTCTAATAAAGTAAAACCCTTTTGTTTTTGAGAAATTTTAAAGATTGGGAGTGCAATCAAAGGCAGCATTAGGAATAACCTCCATGTATAAAGTTGTTACAATATTTGTATTTTCTAAACTAGGTAAAGTGGATAATTCATAAGCATCATTCAATTTATAACGAGGATGGGCTGCATTAGAATTAGCCCCGGGAGCATAAGCCACAATATAATTAATCGTTAAATTATTGTTCGTCGCAATATATTGTCTAAATACACTGTAAAATTTACCACTGTTACTAGGAATTTCTACTCGAATAGCGCTAGGATTTGAACTTCCGTCATGACTATCATCAATAAAGTCTTGAAATCTCTCACCATATCTAGATTGAGTACAAGCATTATCCTTAGAAACACTTAATCCTGTAGGCTCGCTAACATTATCTAACACAAAAGCCTGATACTTAATTAATTCTAAATCTTGTTGTAACCAGTTCGCTGTTTCTTGTTTATCTTGAGATTGTACTCTTAAAAAAGTGGCTAAAACTGTTGCCTGTAAAGAGCCTAATAAAAAACCACTAATAACTAAAATAGTAACTAATACTTCAAGAATAGAAAAACCTTTTTGTTTGTTTTGGTTTTTATCTTTTAAGATAGGGTAAAAAGAATCATTTATAGAGTGAGAAGAAAAATTATTTATTAATGGAAAGACTAAGTTATTTAACATTATCTCTAACCTCTTTTCAAAATTTAATCAATAATATAATTGTTTAACTATTAAATATCATTGTTTACTTTTCAGAGAAATTGAGGATAAATTTAATAACATGATATTAATAATTGCTCTACTTTGATCATAACGATCTTAGTACTTTTAAGCATTAGTAATTATACGCAATATTATGGTCAGATTTTAGTTTTTAACAATTTTAAAGAATAAATGGCAACATCGTTACAAAACGTTATATTGTAAAGAAGATAGTAATTATAAACATTTATTTAATTAATTTAACTCAAAAATAATGCGTGTAATTTTGATGACTGGAAAAGGGGGAGTCGGTAAAACATCCGTTGCCGCTGCTACTGGGCTTAAATGTGCCGAATTAGGCTATAAAACCTTAGTTTTAAGTACAGATCCTGCTCACTCTTTAGCAGACAGTTTTGATATAGAATTAGGTCATGATCCTCAACCTGTGGTTAATAACCTTTGGGGTGCAGAATTAGATGCTTTGATGGAATTAGAAGGTAATTGGGGTGCAGTTAAACGCTATATCACTGAAGTTTTACAAGCTAGGGGATTAGACGGAGTACAAGCTCAAGAATTAGCTATTTTACCCGGTATGGATGAAATTTTCGGCTTAGTGCGGATGAAGAGACATTACGATGAAGGAGATTTCGATGTCTTAATTATTGATTCCGCCCCAACAGGTACTGCCCTTAGATTATTAAGTTTACCAGAAATTAGCGGTTGGTATATGAGAAGGTTTTATAAACCCTTTCAAAGTATGTCGGCGGCTTTACGTCCTTTCTTTGAGCCTATTTTTAAACCTATTGCGGGATTTTCATTGCCTACCAATGAAGTTATGGACGCTCCTTATGAGTTTTATCAACAAATAGAAGCCTTAGAGAAAGTATTAACTGATAATAGCCAAACTTCTGTCAGATTAGTTACAAATCCTGAAAAAATGGTTATTAAAGAATCTTTGCGCGCCCACGCTTATTTAAGTTTATATAATGTATCCACAGATTTAATTATTGCTAATCGCATTATACCTGAAGAAGTAGAAGATCCATTCTTCAAAAAATGGAAAGAAAATCAAGCTATTTATAAGCAAGAAATCTACGATAATTTTCATCCTTTACCTATTAAGGAAGCACCATTATTCTCTGAAGAAATGTGTGGTTTAAAAGCCTTAGAAAGATTAAAAGATATTCTTTATGCTGAAGATGAAGATCCCAGTAAGGTATATTATGCAGAAAATACCATTAGAATAGTTCAAGATGATGGTAATTATAGTTTAGAATTATATCTTCCGGGTATTCCTAAAGAACAAGTTAAATTAAATAAAACAGGAGATGAGTTAAACATCAGAATCGGGAATCATCGCCGTAATTTAGTTTTACCTCAAGCCTTAGCTGCTTTAAATCCATCAGGGGCAAAAATGGAAGATGATTACTTGAAAATTAAGTTCGCTAATATGAATAAATAATTCAGTAATAATATTTATAAATTTGTCCCATGTTTTTAGATTTAATTACTGTAAAAGTCAAATTATTTGCCATATATCAAGAAGTATATCAACAAGATGAAATTACTTTAAAAATACCTCAAAAAAGTCAAGTAAAAGATATTTTAAATGTCATTTTTGAACAAAAACCAGAGTTAGCAAAATGGGGTAAAATCACAAAATTAGCAGTAAATTTAGAATTTGTTAACCCTAATTTTGTTATTAAACATGGTGACGAAATCGCCTTAATTCCTCCTGTTAGTGGTGGTTAATTAAGGCTATAGGTGGGCATTGCCCACCCTACATTAGAATTACTATATTTGTTTTGCTAATAGTTTTTCTGTGGTGACTCTACCGTTACCTAAATATGGACTATTGGGAAGTTGATTTTTGGATTGATAATTCTTGGGGGCAAAATTTTCTTGATATTGATGTTGTAATATCTCTAAATTAAAGCGATAACCAACATTGCGTACTGTCTGAATTAAATTAGGCTGACGAGGATCAAGTTCTATTTTCTTGCGCAATGATAACACATGAGTATCAATAGTTCTTTGATTTTCGATAGCTTCTGGCCATGCTTTACGCAATAATTCGGAACGACTTAATGGTATTCCTTGAGCTTGACTTAATACATATAATAAGCTAAATTCTTGTGGTGTGAGATCGATAAATTCCCCTCTAAATTCAACTCTTCTTTGTACTAAATCAATTTTTAAGTCTCCAAAATCTAACACTAAAGGTGCATTATTCACTCGAAAACGTCGTAATAAAGATTCCACTCTACCTAAAAATTCTTGCATTCCAAAAGGTTTTTTTAAGTAATCATCAGCACCAGCTTTTAAGCCTTTTACTACATCTTTCTCTGTTATTTTCGCTGACAACATTAAAATTAATGCTTGATGTGATTGATATAACCATTGACAAAACTCTAAACCATCCCCATCGGGCAAATCTGAATCTAAAATAACTAGAGTAGGTGGATTAGTTGTTAAACTGTTTCTCGCTTGTTGAATACTACCGTATTGATGGGTAACATACCCTACTTGTTGTAAATGCCATCCCAACAGCGATCGCAAATTAGAATTACCTTCAATAATAGATATATAAATCACTTCAGCTATACCAATATCATGAATCTTTGATACCTTAAGCATAACCAATGAATTGTCAAGATACTGTTACATAGAATACTTTAACTATCTTAAATTTGACATTCGCTATGATAAACCCCCAAAATGGGGGCAACTAACTTGTTATTTTCTTAGGAATCAAATAGGATTGCTATATTACCAAAATAAATTTGAGGTTATTAAGATTTTTCACTAAAACTAGGAGAAGAAATGGTAGGAGTACCGCCATTTTTATCACTATGATTAGATTTAGGTGGTTTTTTCTCGCCTTTCAAGACACTATCTTCAAAACTCTTAATAACGATATAAAGGTTAGGCACAAATAACAAACTCAAGATTGTAGAAATAATCATCCCACCAAATACAGATGTACCTAATGACCAACGACTAATACTACCAGCACCACTGGCCACTAATAAAGGTAAAAAGCCGAATAAGGTAGAAATAGTTGTCATTAAAATAGGGCGAAAACGCTCAGTAGAAGCATAGATTGCTGCATTAGTTATACTCATACCTAAAGTACGGGCTTGGTTGGCAAATTCCACAATGAGAATGGCGTTTTTACTAGACATCCCGATAAGCATTACTAAACCGACTTGCACATAGATATTGTTATCAAGTACGGGCCAAATACTTTCTGTGCCTTGAAATTGAACTCTTAACCAGATGCCTCCTAATGCCCCTAAAATCGATAAAGGTACAGTTAACATAATAATAGTCGGATCAATATAGCTTTCATACTGAGAGGCTAATACTAAGAATACCATCACAAAACCTAAGCCAAAAACAATGGGTGCAGCACCTCCTGCGGTTTTTTCTTCGGCGGCGGTGTTTGTCCATTCAAAGCCAAAACCGGGCTGTAAGGTGGCGTTTGCCACTTCTTCCATGATTTGGATAACTTGCCCTGAGCTATATCCTTGGGCTGGTGATACGTTAACTTTGATGGCAGGATAAACATTATAGTTCGTAACGATGGGAGGATAGGTACTTTCTTCTAGGGTTAACATATCGCTCATCTGCACCATTGCACCGCTACGACTACGCACATAAATTTTACCAATATCATCAGGATTAGAGCGAAAATCCCCGTCAGCCTGAGCAAAAACTCGATATAATCGCCCATCTAAAACAAATTGATTGATATAGTTTCCACCGAGATAGGTTTGTAGGTTTGCCAAAACAACATTTATATCCACATCCATCGCTTTGACTTTTTCTCGATTGATTTTCGCCTCTAAGATGGGAGAGTTAAAGGTAAAAGTAGTAAATGCCCCAGCAATTTCAGGACGTTGATTCGCCGCCGCAATTATCCGTTGAGTGTTATCAATTAAAGCATCCATCCCTGATAACTGACGATCTTGAATATAAAGTTCTAAACCACTAAAGTTACTTAAACCATCCACAGGAGGAGCATTAGCGGCGAAAACTCTTGCATTATCAATTTTTTGACGGAAAATAGGATTTAAACGGCGTATAACCCCAAATACTGAGTGTTCTGCCCCTTCTCTTTCTGCCCAATTTTTTAACTTAACGAAGAATAAACCCTGATTACTGTTAATCCCGTCAAAGGAAAATCCCGTTAACGCCATAGCGTGATCAACTTCCTCAAACTCGATGATTTCAGTCATGATTTTTCTATTAATATCTTGGGTATAGTTAAGAGAAACCCCGGGTTGAGCGCTAACGATAACAAAAAAGTATCCTTGATCTTCTTCGGGAATAAATCCTTGAGGTATGGTTTGATACATCCACCCTGTGAGAATTAAACCACTGATAAAGATAATCATAATAATGGTTTTGAGTTTCGTGAGGAAGGTGATAACTTTTTTATATCCCTCCTTAAAAGCGTCAAAGAAACGGTTAAATAATTCAAAAAATACCCCTAAAGGACCTTTTGTTTTTTGTGGTGCTTTAAGTAATATCCCTGACATAGTAGGGGAAAAAGTTAAAGCGTTAAAGGTAGAAAATAAAACGGCGGCGGCGATGGTTAACGCAAATTGTTTATAAACAATGCCCGTTGTGCCGGGGAAGAAAGATACGGGAATAAACACCGCCATTAATACCACCGAAGTAGCGATTACTGCTCCGAATAACTCATCCATAGAGTCAAAGGCGGCTTGAAGGGGACGCATTCTCTGGGCTAATTTATTAGATACTGATTCTACAATTACGATACCATCATCCACTACTAAACCTGTGGCTAATACACAAGCGAATAAGGTTAATTGATTTAGGGTAAAACCCAAGGCTTTTAAGGCAATCATCGAACCAATTAAGGCTACAGGAATGGCAACGGAGGGAATAATGGTGGTACGCCAATCTTGTAAAAATACGAAAATAACTAAAACTACCAGTGCGATCGCTTGTAATAAGGTAACAACTAAGTCTTTTAGTGCCGCATCAATAAACTCGGTGTTATCTAAAACAACCACATCTTTATAGCCGGGGGGAAAAGATTTTCTTAATTCCTCCATTTTGGCTTTAATAGCGTTAGCAGTATCAAGGGCGTTACTACCGGGTAATTGATAGATGATTAAAGTAACCGCAGGATTATCACCATCAAGAAGAACTAATGTATTGTAATTTTCAACTCCTAATTCTGCTCTACCAATATCACCTATTTTAATTAAAGTTCCATTATCTCCCACCTTGACTACAATATTTTCTGCTTCTTCTTCTGTAACAAAACGTCCTTGTACTTTTAAGGGAATTTCAAATTGTTGTTCATCAGGATTAGGTAATCTACCAATACCACCTGTACCAATATCAAAATTTTGCTCTTGAATTACAGAAACAACATCCGTAGCTGTTAAACCCCTAGCCGCTAATTTACTAGGATCTAGCCATATTCGCATCGCATAGGTAGAAGAACCTAGAGCGGTTAAACTTCCGACTCCTTCAATTCTTGCCAATTCGTTCCACATATAGCGATCAAGATAATTATACAAAAATGTGGAATCGTATAAATATTTACCATCTTCTCCTTTTTCGGAGTAAAAACCATAAGCTAAGGTGACGCTGGGAGATTGTTGCTCCGTTGTTACCCCTGATTGGTTAACGATAGCTGGTAAACTAGATTGAGCTTGAGCGACTCGGTTTTGTACTAATACTTGAGCGGTGTTACTATCAACTTCTACAGGAAAACTAACGTTAATAGTGCTTTGCCCAGTATTAGCAGTATTTGAGCTAATCCATCGAATATCTGCTGTACCGTTAATTTCTCTTTCTAACACGCTGGTAACGTTATCAACAGTGGTTTTGGCATCTGCACCTACATAGTTAGCGGTAACAGATACTCGTTTTGGGGCGATTTGCGGTAATTTATCTAAGGGTAACAGTGCCATACAGATTACTCCTATAAGAATAATTACTATAGTGCAAACCGTTGTTAATACTGGACGTTTAATAAATTCTGAAGAAAGAGACATAGATTAGTGGTGGATGAATACCGATAAATTAATAATACTGATTTAATCTAAAATAAACAAAACTCAAGGTAATTATATCCATAAGTTAGAAATCTTAACTAATTTTGTCAATAAGTTTTTTATTACTTTCCCATTTTATAATTGTTAATATTTATCTCCCCGTTTTCTTCCTAATTCCTAATTACCATGAAACCTCTTGCTAAATTAATCGGACAACCTCTTGCGGTAGAATTATTAGAACGGGCGATCGCCAAAAATCGTGTAGCTCCGGCTTATTTATTTGTAGGGGCGCATGGTGTCGGAAAAGCCTTTGCGGCGAAGTGTTTTACAGAAATGTTAATGATTAATGACACAGAAAATTACGCTTGTGCTTGTAAAAAAATATATGCAGGAAATCATCCTGACTTTTTATGGGTAGAACCAACTTACAACGATAAAGGAACGTTATTAACGGCTAAAGAAGCAACAGAAAAAGCCTTAAAACGTAAAACAGCTCCAAAAATTAGAATTGAACAAATCAGAGATATTAGTCAATTTTTAAGTCGTCCTCCCCTGAAGTGCGATCACTCAGTAGTGGTAATTGAATCCGCAGAATTAATGGCAGAATCCGCAGGAAATGCCCTATTAAAAACTTTAGAAGAACCGGGAAAAGCTACAATTATTTTAATTGCACCGAGTATGGATTCTATTTTGTCAACTTTAGTTTCACGGTGTCAAATAATTCCTTTTTCTCGCCTCAGTGAAGATCATTTAAAATTAGTTTTATACCGAGAAGATGCGGCACAAGTTTTAGATTATCCTCAGTTAATTAAACTCTCTCAAGGATGTCCGGGTAAAGCGATTTCTGATTGGCAAAAATTACGAGAAATTCCTTCAGATTTACTATCAAAATTAACTAAATTGCCTAACAATGCTATTGATGGCTTAATTTTAGCAAAAGAAATTACTAAAGAATTAGAATTAGACAGTCAAATTTGGTTAGCGGATTATTTACAGTATTTATATTGGGATAAAGAAAGAAAAATTAAGTTAATTGAAAGTTTAGAAAAAGTCAAAAAAACTTTACTACGTTATGTACAACCTCGGTTAGTTTGGGATTGTTTTTTCTTAGATATAATTTAATGAATTGACAAAGTAGAAAAAATCAAATTTAACTCAGTAAAAGTCAATTTTTCTAACTTTTGTCTTCTATTTTCCCTAATATCAAAAAATGGTGTATTGATTAATATTCGGTAGAGTATCGATAACTATTCCTGTGCATAAAAGCATCATATACAGAATAGAATATTTAAACATGGATTTTGCCGTTTCTTTATCTTCAGGTTGTTGTAATAATTGCCATGCTTTGACAATAAAAGTTATACCTAATATTGTGGCAAAACCGAAATAAACCAAGCCTAAACTATGTAAAGGATAAATTAAAATAAAACTAAAGGCAACGGTTATGAGAGTATAAACCCAAATTTGTTTGACAGTATAAGATGCACCTTCTACAACAGGTAACATGGGTACACCTACTTCTGCATAATCATCGGAAATCATTAATGCTAATGCCCAAAAATGAGGAGGAGTCCATAAAAATATTAGCATAAAAATTGCCCAAGCACTCCAACTTAAATCCCCTGTAACGGCGGCCCAACCTACCAAAGGCGGAATTGCCCCAGCCGCACCACCAATGACGATATTTTGCGTTGTATGACGTTTTAACCAATGGGTATAAATGAGCATATAGAAAATGATACCTGAAATTGCCAGTAAAGCAGAAAGTAAGTTTACCCAAATAGCAAGTAAAGAAAAGGATAAAACACCTAAAATAATTCCGAAAATAATAGCATGGTTAGATTGCACTTTACCTGAAGGAATGGGGCGTTTTCTGGTTCTTTTCATGTCATAATCAATATCTTGATCATAAACACAGTTAAAAGTTTGAGCAGAAGCGGCGGCTAATGTACCCCCTAAAAGGGTGATAATGAGTAAAATTGGATCGATATTACCCTCAGAAGCCATAAACATCGAGGCAGCGGTGGTAATTAATAGTAAGGGAATAATGCGAGGTTTGGTTAGTTGATAGTAGCTTTGAATTACTTGTCTAAAATTTTCGTTGCGAGGTGAGATACTAGATCCAATCATGGTAATTGTTAAATAAGATAATGATATGTTGATACCTAAAGGTATATAAAGTAATGAGGAATAAACAGTTATTATTGATTAAAAATAAGAATCAATTTAAGCACTATTACCTATTACTTACTGTCAATGTTAACTCACAATTCTTGAACAGAACTTACTTTAATATCTTTTTTCGCAAAAACACTAAAAGCAACTAATATTCCCAGTAATCCTGCTCCCATAGTATGATGAGCAATAGTAAGAGGTTCAACTTGTAAATGAAGGTAAAAAGTAGTTATACCCAGTAATATTTGACTAACTAAAATTAAAGCGATGTATTTAGTTAATTTTCTTAGTTTTAGGCTTAAAGCAGGAGTTCGCCACGCTAAAATAATTAAGGTTAAAGTCGCAATAGTCGCAGGAAAAACCCCGATGATATGACTATTCATCACGATACATAATTGATTTCCCCCAAAACATTGATGTAATGCCCATTGAGAGGCTACTAAACCTCCTAATAAACATTGAAGATAAACTAATATCGTTGCAGTGATACTTATTCCCGTTAAATTACCTACTGTGGCATTACCTTGATAGGGTGTTAAACTAGATGCCATGGCCACGAGAGTCGAAAAAAATAGTAAAGCTGTACCTAAATGAGCGGTAACAATATCAAAGCGGAGTAATTGAGTAACGGTTAAACCCCCTAAAACTCCTTGAAAAACGATTAAACTCAGGGCAAAAGTTGAACTAATAGGCAACCATTGAGGTAATTTTGCTTTATGCCACCAAGATAAAATAACTAAAACAATTGTACTTAAACCGATTAACCCTGCATCAAGACGATGAAACCACTCTAAAAATACTTGTAAATTCATTTGTTGAGTGGGTATAACTTGACCATAGCACAAAGGCCAATCAGGACAAGCTAATCCCGCATTCATAACCCTTGTAGCCGCCCCAATAGCCATTAAAGCTAAAGTAGCAAAAGCAATTTTCCACACTAACCAACGAATCCATTTCAAAGGTTGAGAAGAAGTGTCATCCTGAGTATGAGAAGGATAAAAAATTGATTCTGTCATATCAAAAAAATGTCATTGAAGTTATGATTATTTTGATTTTAACTCAGGTTTTAGTTACTTTTACTCATTTTTTGACTATCTACAATTAACTATTGTTAACGTTGAATTTCAAATAATCCTCGACAACCTCCGTCAACCCAAATACCGTTACTATCATAACCCCATGTATCGTTTTCCCAACATCCAGAGTTACTTAATTGACGTTTCAAAACAACTCGATCACGACGACTAATATTTGTATTACAACGGGTGAAATTACCTCGCTCAGAACCACAAGTTACAGTATCATTAAAAGAATTATTATTGTTATTATTGTTATTATTAGAACCAGATGCCAATACTGCTGCGATGGCACCTACTGCTAAAACGCCCCCCACAATGGCAGCTGTACTATCTCCTCCATTATTATAGTTATTATTGTTATTATTATTGTTATTATTGCCACCTCTATCTCTGACAGAGAATTCAGCACTACAACCTTGATCTACCCAAATACCATTTCTATCATAACCCCAAGTACTCCCTTGACGACATTCTGCATTGCTAATTTGACGAATAAATTTGACTCCTCCTCTAGTATTAGTTTCACAAAAACGATAGCGCCCATTTTGAGATTGACAAGTAATTCTTTGTTGTTGCGCAGAAACGGGATTAGCTTGAGAAAAGAAACCAAAGCCAATAACACTAATTAAGGCTAATTTATGTAAATTTTTCATGATGAATATTCTTGATTAAAGTTGTTAGGTTTTTGTTTAAGTGAAAAGACAAGATTAAGGCTTAATACATTTAGACATTCTACTTAATTCTTGAGTTTGTAGTGGTTTTAAGTCAACTTTTTGCCACATGGGATTGCCATTTTTTTGTAACCATGATAAATTATTTTTAATTAAGGAAGCCACGGGAGTTACTTGACTACAGTCATCATTTTCTACAGTAAACAAGAAAGATTGCACCGCTAAGGTTTCTATGGCTTCTGTTTGCCAACTATAAGTATTTGCTGGTAAAGTCACTTTAGAATATAACTTAGTGTAAAACTCATCTTCAGTAGTGGTGGGCAAACTTAAAGGTAAAACATGAAAATTATCTTCAGATACGATTTGTTGTTGCAATACTTTAGCAGGACTTCCTACCACATAAAATAAAGCGTCAATTTTGCTGTTACGCAAGGCATCAATTCCTTTTTTAATATCATAGGTAACTAATTCTTTTGGATTAATTCCTAATTGATATAGTAAAGTGGAAGCAGTCATGCTTGTACCGCTACCTTCATCCCCAATGGAAACTATTTTTCCTGATAAATCTTGCATAGATTTAATATCTTTACGAGCGATAACGTAAATTTGTTCTTGATAGAGAGGTAATACTACTCTCATACTTTCAGCTTTAACTCTAATTTCTTCATCATAGTTAGCAAAAATATTGAGGAAAGCCAATACGTCACCTTGAATAATACCTAAAGGTATGCTTTCATACATAAAAACATCATGAATATTTTGTAATCCACCTCTAGTAGGTATCACATCAATATCTACATTGTTTTGTCTTGCCAGTTTTTCGATGTCTTTGGCAATAGAATAATATTCCCCAACTTCATTCCCCGTAACTAACTTAATTTCTGAGGGTGATGGTTGCGCAAAGGCTGGAATTTGAAAGGAAATAAAAGGTATTGTTACTATTCCCAATAATCCACTGACTATATTAGATAATGATTTTTTCTTATTCAAAATTTTACTCAATGATTTTAAGGTTTACTTTTCAAATTTTAGTTTAAAATTCCTATTCAGAATAAATTAATTTACATTACAAAACATTTCTTGATTTTTGACATTGACAAGAATAACATATAAATATCTAACTTTTTTTAAAGGTTAAAAGTATCTTTCAAACTCATCCATTAAATTATCATGAAATCTTTAACTTTATCCACACAATAGGTTTATGGGAGAAGATAAACAAGTGCGAGTTATGTATGATAAAGGCACAAGTCATGTGGTAATCATCAATAAAAAAACAGGTACAGAGTTTTATAACTATATTTTTTCTATGGCCGATGAAGGTAAACTATAGTAAAAAATTGATAGTTAAATAATATATCTTTTTACACAAAAAATGTATCTTTAATAGGATTACTTTTTTTAAAGATCAAAAGTAAGGAAAAACTCAAAAATCCACTCACAATATTTTAATCACATCAATTTAAAAAACATGAAAATCAAAAACGCTTTATTATCAACCATCGCTGTTATTTCCACGGTTTCTTTTTCTAGTATTGCCCAAGCAGATACTATTAATTCCCGTTGTGACATTTACCCAAAAGGAGAAGATAAGGCTTCTGGTGTCGTCAATTGTACTTTTTCTCAACGTCAAGGTTTTATTACCATTCAACGGGAAGATGGCGTTACTTACGAATTAACACCAAAACAGGCTAATAATAAATATACTGATCAAAATGGTAATTCTGTCATTAGAGAAATTGATGGTAATACTTTTATCTTTCGTTTCAAAAATGAATCCGTTTATGTTTATCAGGGAGAAAAAGCACCATCTCCATCTCGTTCAACTTCATCTCATTCTAAAGGAAAAACTCCTGAAAATCTTTATAGCACAACACCTCCCACATTACAAGATTTAGTTGATGCAAAAGCAGGACAAGCCGAAGGAGAATTGATCAAACGAGGTTATACTTATCGTAATACCGTAACTTTCGATGGCGGTAAAAGTGCCTACTATATTGAAGATAAAACGGGCTATTGTGTGGAAGTAGGTACGGTGGAAGGACGTTATAGTAGTATTGTCTATAATTCTAGTGATAAATGCGCTAAATAGGTGTTTTTTCAGCTAGTAAATGATCGTTATTTTAAGATAAAAAATGGCGATCGCAATACTAAATAATCCGATGAATTGACAAAATATTTCTTAATTATTATAGTTTTTTAGTAATTTTAGTTAATATTTATTTTTGTTTCAATTAAATTCATAATTTGTATAATATTTCTCAACTCACTAGGTTTTACGGTAAACTCATTATCAATATGAACATGATGGGGAAAATTTGCTAAATCAGAAAAATGCTCTACATTATCCCAACGTTTTCTTAATTGTTGTTTATTTTCACTCATCCATTGATAGCGATAAGTAACAGTAATACACTGTTTATTTTCTACTTTAAAAAATTCAGCTACTTCTAAAAAATCTCCATTTTCTAAAATTATTTTAGCTCTAAAATATCCTTGATCTGAGATTACTTTTTCTTTAATAATTTCTAACTTATCAACAACTTTACTTCTTTTTAACCTTAGTTTAATCTGGTTAATATATTCTTGTGCAATCATTATTAAAGTTGAGATTTAAGTAAATTTAATCGCTCTTGTAATAAGTACCACATTCGATAAAAAGTACTCCATTCAACAAAGTCTATTTCATCTCCTAGTTTTCCAGTCTTAAATTGTTGATAAAACTCTTCAGAGGATAATTTATATTGTTGTTCAAAAGTTTGTAAATCAACTTTTATTTCTTGAATATCTTGCTCGATACTTTTAATTTCTTCGAGAATAATATTTGTCAAAGATATAGCAAATTTATCACTATAAAATCCTTGTTTAGAAAGCGTTTCTAGCAGTTGTAATTGATTGAGTATTTTATCTTGAGTTATCATTAATTTTTTTAGAGATTAAAATTTATTTATTATAAAATATTTTAGATTTTAAGTTCTTAATTATCTAATTATTCTTTTAAATGTACATTATTAATTAACTTTAATCCTTCCTCAACGCTATTGATACGAGAACATTGATCCCGTAGTTCTGATGCACCACTAAAGCCTTTACAATACCATCCTAAATGTTTACGAGCTTGAAATATGCCTTTTTGTCCTTTATATTCCCATAAGCCGATTAAATGCTCTTTAGCACAGTCTAAACGCTCCTTGATGGTGGGAGAGACGGAATTTTTGCCATTTTTGAGGTAAAAGTCAATTTCCCCCACTAAAAACGGATAACCCAGAGTACCACGAGAACACATAACCCCATCAGCGTTAGTAATTTCGAGGCAACGAAGGGCATCTTCCACCGAAAAAATATCACCGTTGGCGATGACAGGAATTGTTAATTTTTCCTTGACTTGAGCGATTATATCCCATCTTGCTGTGCCCGTATAACCTTGCTCACGAGTACGTCCATGTACAGTTATCATACTTGCTCCTGCTTCTTCCATTTTTTGAGCAAATTCAATGATATTGATTTCGTCATCATTCCAACCAAGACGAGTTTTCACCGTCACTGGTACATTTACCGCCTGTTTTACCTCTTTAACAATGGCTTGGGCAATTTCTGGTTGACGTAATAAGCCTGAGCCACCCCCTTTTCTGGTAATCTTATTTACTGGGCATCCCATATTTATATCAATGGTTTTTGCACCTTCGGTGACGGCTTTTTCGGCGGCTTGTGCCATAAAATCAGGGCGACAGTCAAAAAGTTGAATACTAATGGGTTGCTCATCTGCATCAATTTCCATTAATCTAGGTAATTGTTTAAGATGGTTTATTTCTGTGGCGTTTACCATCTCTGTATATATCATGGATTCTGGTGCATAACGTCTAACTAAACGACGAAACACTAAATCTGTTACCCCTGATAATGGCGATTGCAAGACTCGACTATTAATAATAACGTCACCAATTTGTAACGGTGTTGAGAGTTTTTGTAGCAAAAATGATTTATTTATCAATGAGAATATAACCCACTATTAAAAAGGTAAAGGTAAATCGGGGATGGAAACTAAATCAATTAACCCTAGTTGAATATAAGGTAACATTAACCTTGTCATTTGCATAATATCTTGGTTTAGTTGTAAACTCAAATCTCGCAAGGTATTTTTGCCATTAAATAACTTACTCATGATCATATAAGTTTTTTCCGATGTACGTTGCTTAAGTTGATCTGGTTGACGAATTATGGGACAATCATTAGGAGAACGATCTGCTAATTTTGCTCCTTGCCATTTTTGCCAATCTTCCCATGCTTCTACAATAACTTGATCTGCATCAATAAAAAGTAACTGAGTTGACAATGATTGTGAGGCGTTTAGCTGAAATACTATTTCCATGGCTTGGGTAATGTCTAATAATATTTCAATGATCATAGTACGAATGATCTGATTTAATTGTTGTCTTGTGACGAGTTGCTCTTGTAACCAATGATTAAGTAATTCATACTCCCAACATTTCTGAAAACTCTCTTGACGAAAGATTTTTTTATCCACTGTGGGTAAATAAGTAATCAACGCTGGTGCAAATCTAGTGACATTTCTCATCCATCTTCTAACGGAATGTCTGCCTCCTGTGGCGTAAACTATTCTGCCAAGATAAAGATAAAAAATCCATTCTTCCCCTTTTATTGAACCAAGGATCAATTCTCCTGTAAACTGTGGTTGTTTGAGGGTTTGAAATAAGTTAGATTGTCTTGTGCCAATAAATTCTCGGATAGGAATTTTAGGAGATTTACTCGATTCTGTCATTATTACAATTTAGATTGAATGATTAGGTTACTTAAATTGATTTTAGGTTAGTAGTTATGATGGAAGGAACTTTACTTAAACATTCTTTAGTTTATCGTTATTTGAGTAAGGTTAAAAACTATTTCAATAAGAGACATTTTTATGGATAAGACACCCACAATTTTACATCAATTAATGCACAACGCAAAAATTACTACTTATCTTCAATTGAGTCGTCAAAGTAATGTATCAGAATTACATTTTTATCGTATTGAAAATGGTTTATTGGATAAGATTCCTTTAGGAATTCTCAAAAAAATTGCTACCACTTTAGATATTTCTCTTGCTAGTTTAATCGATTATTTAGATTTTGAAAATACCGATAAAAATTTCCCTCAGAAAAATTATAATTTATCCTTAGATAATCAACTATTAATCACTGAATATCAACAGGAAACCATTTTAATTTTAGAATCTTTATTATTGCAATTACCGACATTTATTCATGGTGTTAATCATAATCCTGATTTACCTGCTTCTCGTCTTTTACCCCTACTTCAACCTTTAGAAGAATTACTCTGGAGATGGGAAATTAATCCTATCGGAAAAGTGGGGGATATAGTCGATTATAACCCCGAAGAACATGATTTGATGGAAGATTCTGACTTAAATCCTGATAATATCCCACAAGTAAAAATACGTTATGTTGGTTATCGCCAGAGAGAAAAGTTATTATATCGTGCGAAAGTAAGTGTTAATAATTGATCATAAAAAATGGACAAGCCACCTCCCCCGACCGCAACGGGTCAGAAAAATGTGGCTTTATTTTATATTCTAATCATAACAAAAGATCAATAAAATGTCAAGAGTTTTTCTGAAAAAAAAATCAAAAAATATAAAAAAAAAGAAACAATAATAGAGGATAATAGTTTATCTTTTGCCATAAATTTTAACTATTATTAAGAATAACAAGTATTATTGTATTTAAAGTTAGTATATAATTAAATTAAAAATTAACAAATACTCTATGACATTCACTCAAATTCACAGTCAAGAAACTATTATCTTAGGGTTTCATGCTTTATCCGATAGCATTAGAATGGAAGTCTTAAACTTATTACGCACCAGAGAATTATGTGTTTGTGAAATTAAAGAAATTCTTAATATACCGCAATCAAAGTTATCTTTTCATTTGAAGACTTTACGAGAAACAGGTTTAGTTAATACTCGTCAACAAGGAAAATGGACATATTACAGTATCAATTTATCTCAATTAGTAGCTTTAGAACAATATTTATCTGAATTTAGACGCTCAATTGTATTGCTTCCTACCCGTATTTGTGAGCCTTAAAGATAATTACAAATCAATTTTTCTTGTTTTGAAAATAGTTAAGAGTATAATAAACATAGTTAATTTTAATTTTCAACTCAAGTTTTCTTGATTTATAGTTATGGATAATCAAATTAATTCCCGCGCAGTAAAAGCTGGTAATAGCTTAAGTTTTTTTGAGAAATATCTAACGATTTGGATTATTGTCTGCATTGTTTTAGGTATTGGTTTAGGGAGAATTTTCCCCGATGTTGCCAAAACTCTCGATAGTATGAGTGTTTATAACCTCTCCATTCCTATCGCTATCTGTTTATTTTTCATGATGTATCCGATTATGGTAAAAATCGATTTTTCTCAGGCGCTAAAAGCGGTAAAAACTCCTAAACCTGTAATTTTAACTTTGGTGGTAAATTGGTTAATTAAACCTTTTTCTATGGTTATCTTCGCTAAATTTTTCCTTGGTTGGTTATTCTCTCCTTTACTAACGCAAACGGAAATTATTAGAGGCGCAGAGGTTACTCTAGCAAATTCTTATATTGCTGGTACAATTTTATTAGGGATCGCTCCTTGTACTGCTATGGTGTTAATGTGGGGTTATCTTTCCTATAGTAATCAAGGGCATACTTTAGTAATGGTAGCGGTAAATTCTCTGGCAATGTTGTTTTTATATGCGCCTTTAGGTAAGTGGTTATTATCTGCAAATAATTTAATTGTGCCTTGGGAAACTATCATTTTATCGGTATTAATTTATGTCGGTTTACCTTTAATTTGTGCTATTTTTAGTCGTTATTTTATCTTTAAATATAAAGGGCGAAAATGGTTTGAAAATCAGTTTTTACAATATCTTTCTCCTATTGCTATTTCTGCTTTATTGTTAACTTTAATTTTATTATTCGCTTTTAAAGGTGAGTTAATTGTTAATAATCCTTTGCATATTTTATTAATCGCAATTCCTTTATTTATTCAAACTAATTTTATCTTTTTAATTACTTATACTATCGCTTTAAAAATGGATTTAGCTTACGAAGATGCTGCACCCGCTGCTTTAGTCGGTGCTAGTAATCATTTTGAAGTTGCGATCGCCACAGCCGTGATGTTATTTGGGTTAAATTCTGGTGCGGCGTTAGCGACAGTGGTAGGAGTTTTAATTGAAGTACCAGTTATGTTAATGTTAGTAGAAATATGTAAAAAAACTGCTCCTTGGTTTAGAAGAGAGCCTGATAAAGCAACTTTACTAGATCCTAACTTGATACTACACTAATTAACTCTTAAAGTAAATAATCAGTCATAATTGTTCATTATTCACTGTTAATTATTAATTGTCATGGATGGTTTTCTTAACCTAAATAAACCGCAAAATTTTACCTCTCATGATTGTGTTGCGAAATTGAGGAAGATTTTAAACACAAAGAAAATTGGTCATGGTGGTACATTAGATCCATCGGCTACGGGAGTTTTACCCATCGCCATTGGTAAAGCGACTCGTTTACTGCAATTTTTACCCACAGAAAAAGCATATCAAGGAAAAATCAGATTTGGGGTTGTCACAACTACGGATGATTTAGAAGGAGATGTTATCAAAAAAACTTCTGCTAAACATTTAACTTTAGAAAAAATTACCCCTTTTTTAAAAGATTTTATCGGCAAAATTGAGCAAATACCTCCAGCTTATAGTGCCATTAAACAAGACGGAAAAAAATTATATGAATTGGCAAGAAAAGGGCAAGTAATAGATATACCAAAAAGAGAAGTTATTATTACTAAAATTGATATTTTACATTGGCAAAATGGTGATTTTCCTGAGTTAGATTTACATATTTTTTGTGGTGGTGGTACTTACATTAGATCTATAGCTCGTGATTTAGGAGAAAAACTAGGCACAGGGGCGACTTTATCGGCTTTAAATAGAACTCTTAGTTGTGATATGATGATGGAAAATAGTCTCAATTTTGAGCAAATAATAGAAGGAAAAGAAACTGAAAATTTAAGTTTAATTAACCTTGATTTACCTTTAAAAAATTTACCGTCAATTTATCTTAATGAAGAAGAAAGTAAAAAATGGTGTCAAGGGCAAAAAATAACTATCAATAATAATCTTAATCAAGAATTTTATCGTACTTATAACTACGTTTCTAAATTTATCGGTATTAGTGAATTAATAATAAATGAAGATATAACATTACTTAAACCTAAAGTGGTGATTTAATCTCGATGAAAATATATTCATACTTGTCAAAAAAGTTTGTATTTACTTAATATTTATAACGCTTTTTTTCTTAAAAATTTAGCTTGTCGAGTTTCTTTTGATATTTCAGTTAAGATTATTTTTTTGCTTTATCAATTTATGGTTAAATATTAACGGTATTTGTTAAATTAAGTTAAGGAAATATTAAAAATGGATTTATCAAGAATTCCTGCACAACCCAAAGCTGGTATTATCAACGTTTTAATTGAAATCCCCGGGGGTGGCAAAAATAAATATGAGTTTGACAAGGATATGAATGCTTTTATCTTAGATAGAGTATTATTTTCTTCAGTGAAATATCCCTATGATTACGGTTTTGTGCCTAATACTTTAGCTGATGATGGTGATCCTCTTGATGGTATGGTTATGATGGATGAGCCTACTTTTCCCGGTTGCGTTATTGCCTCTCGTCCTATTTGTATGTTAGAAATGATTGATGGTGGTGATCGTGATGAGAAAATTTTATGTGTACCAGCAGAAGATCCGCGCTATGATCATGTTAAATCGATGAAGGATGTTGCACCTCATATTTTAGACGAGATTGCCGAATTTTTCCGTAGCTATAAAAACCTAGAAAAAAAAGAAACTAATATTTTAGGTTGGAAAGATATTGATCAAGTTGCACCTTTAGTGGAAGAATGCGTTAAAGCGTATAAATAAATTAGAAATTAGAAATTAGAAAGGAAACGGGGAATACTGTAGGGGTGAATTGGTTTCACCTCTTAATAGGAATTAGGAATTACCTTAATAAAATATGATTCTAACTAACTGTTTTTCTGTTATATATTAGATAGAAAAACTCTTTTGATTGTCTGTTATGGTTAACAAAAAAATCCGTGAAAGTTTAAATAAAGCCTTTTTAAAAGTTAAACTATTACGACAAGATATTAATAAGTTTAAGGATAATTTAGAGATTTTATTGAGGATAACAGATAAAGAAATTAACGAAAAAGAGGAATTTAATAAAAATAATTTAATAACTTTTCTAAAAGATACTTATTACAGCACAAATCATTATATCAATACTCAAGATAATAATGATTTAGTTATTTATAACGGAAAAGATATTAATAGTAAAATTGGGGTAATTATAGAAACTAAACGCCCTCATAATAATAGGGAAATGATAACATCTAATATATTTAATTGCAAGGGTTTACAACAGTTATTATTATATTATTTGCGAGAAAGAATCACCAATCAAAATTTTGAGATTAAGTATTTAATTATTACTAATATTTATGATTGGTTTGTTTTTCGGGCGGATTTATTTGAAAGATTATTTTATCAAGACAAGTTTTTAGTTAAACAATTTAATGATTTTCAAGAAAAAAGATTAACCAGTGAAAAGACAAAGTTATTTTATGAAGAAATTGCCTTTAATGCTATCAATAAAGTTGAATTAGAGTTAAAAGAAAATTGCATTAATTTTAACCTCAAAGATTATGAAACAGAAGAAGATTTTTATTTAACTTTACTGTATAAATTTTTATCGCCCCAACATTTATTAAAGTTACCTTTCGCCAATGATAGTAATAGTTTAGATCAAGGTTTCTATAGTGAATTATTACACATAATCGGCTTAACAGAAGTAAAACAAGGGAGTAAAAAATTAATTGAAAGATTACCAGAAAATAAACGTTATCAAGGCTCACTTTTAGAAAATACTATCTATCAATTAGATACTTATAATAAGTT
>NZ_JBGSUU010000119.1:0-29207 GCF_041753295.1 Geminocystis sp. | reverse complement strand
TTTGGTGAAGCCTTAGAAGCGTTTCGCACCGCCATATCTTTTCGCTTTTTTCAATGGTTAAAAGATAATATTGAGGTATTTACTAATTATAAAGCAAGTTTGGGCTTTGTTTGGGCATAATTTTTGTTTAAGTACCGTTAGTTAGTTCGATGGTAATAGGTAGTCGGGCGGTAGATTTAGACTTAGATTTACAAAACGCTTTTCGTACTGCTGGGTTAGCTCATACCTTAGCCGCATCGGGGTTTCACGTTTCTTTATTGTTAGGTTGTATTTTATATTTAACTCGCTCTTATTCTCCCCGTGTACAGTTGATTATTGGTTTATCAAGTCTTTTAATTTACACTACTTTAACGGGTTTTTTCCCCTCAATTTTACGAGCTTCTTTCATGGGAGTTGCGGTTTTAATCGCCATAATTAATGATCGCTCAGTTAAAACTTATGGTAGCCTGTTATTAGCCGCACTAATATTGCTATTAATCAATCCTTTATGGATTTTTGATTTGGGTTTTCAACTCAGTTTTTTAGCTACTTGGGGTTTAATCGTCACTTTACCCGCCATTGTCAAAAAGTTAGATTTTTTACCGCCAACTATTGCCAATTTAATTGCTGTGCCTCTTGCTGCTACCATTTGGACTTTACCCCTTGTTTGTTATGCTTTTAATCGTATTCCTGTGTATGGAATTTTGACAAATGTTTTAGCAACTCCTTTGGTTATTATTCTCACTTTAGGAGGAATTTTTACGGCGGTTATTGGTGTGTTTATTCCTATTCTTGGAAGTGCAATTAGTTATCTTTTATTTATCCCGATTTTGTTATTAATTAACTTAGTAGAAATAAGTAGCAAATTACCTTTTAGTTCGTTAGCAGTGGGAGAAGTAAATATTTTTGCCGTAATTATTGGCTACGGTATTTTACTGATAATTACCTTTAATAAATGGAGTCAAAAAAGATGGCAAGTAATCATAATATCAGCGTTAATTTTATTTATTCTTCCCTTAATTTATCAAAAACTAAATTTAGTACAAATAACGGTAATGGCAAGTAGAAAACAACCAGTTATAATTGTCCAAAATCAAACTAATCATGCCGTCATTAATCTTAATGATAAAAATAATGTTAGATTTAATATTGTCGCTTTTCTTAGAAATCAGGGGATAAATTCATTAGATTTAGTATTAATTCCTTATGATGCTAATAATAAAACTGCGTTAAATTTGTTAGGAGAATATATCAATGTTAAAAATATTAGTTGGCTAGAAAAAAACACAGTTAAAACTATTCAAATGATTGCTAAAACTCCTAATTATTTTCAGTTTAAATTTGCTGATAAAATTTGGTTATTAGTTATCAATAATCAAGATATTGATTTATCAAATATAGTCGATACAGATATTCTTATTTGGGATGGAAAAACTCTTAATATTAAACAATTACAACAAATTAAGATGAAAAAAGCGATCGCCAATAGAGATAAAATAAATCAAGAAATATTAGCCTATTTAGAAAGTAATAATATAGAGATATTTCCCTTAGAAAAAGGAGCAATTCAATGGCAACCAAACACCGGATTTAAAATTTTTAATAATGATTCTTAAGACAATAAGTATTATAATTATATTTCGCAAAATCTGAATCAATCACAGTAAGGATTTTACTTTATTTTTAAGAAGTCTTTTTTTTATCCCCTTGCTATGTGCATAGTTTATGTGCATAATAAAAAATATAGGAATAAATCAAACTATGGCTAGTATCAATATCTATATCAATGATGATTTGAAAGAAGAAATGGCTTTGGTGGAGGCGAATTGGTCTGAAGTTTGTCGTCAAGCTATCAACCTTGAAATTACCAAGAGTAAAACAGGTGAAATGACTTATGAGCCAAAAAATTTTGACCAAGGAAATTGGGATTATTCTTCTTTTGAGGAAAATTTTAATAATGATAATGTAATCATTAAACCCTACATTAATCATACTAATCCTAAATTACGCAATACCGTTAAAGTTGCTTCTCAATGGTTAGAAGAAATTAAACGAGAATTAGCGATCGCCCGATTAGACGGCAATTCCTTAGGGGAGTTTTTTCAAGGAGTCAGAAAAATTGAAGTTTTAGAACCGGGGAAACCATGGAAAACAGGTTATTTGAAAATTAATTATCACATTGATTTTTACTTTCAAGACGATGATGTTACAGACACCATTGAAGGAGAAATTATTGATGTCGTAAATGCTCAAATTTCATCATCAGTGGCGACAAAAATAAACACCATCGAAACCATAGATCAATCAATTAGGTTAACGGAATTAGAACATTTAGGAATCATTAGTGTTGATTTAGAACCGTTACCATCTAATGTGAAAGAAATACCAATGATGTATCCAGAATTATATAAACCGTTAAAAAAAGCCTTGGAGGAGAGTTTTTCTTTTAATCAATCAAATCTATCAAGTAAAAAAGTTAAGCAATGGTGGAAAGAATGGTATGACCATGAGTTATTAACTACTTCTGGAGATCTTGATCTAAAAACTTTTTTAGAAGATGAAGATGAACGGGAAGCTGATATTTCAGGTTATATCGATTCTGAATATTTTGTACTAAGAACAGAATTTTTGGAAGATTTAGAGCGTAATTGTCAAGAAGTGAGCTTTTTACATTATGACTTTGTTTATTTTTCTAGTTTCATTTTTGATTTATTTTACTTTACAAAAGAAGAAGATTTTAAAGATTTAAACTTAGAAAGTTTTGCAGAAATTGATTTTATCAATAAAGATGAATTACCTCATAAATCAGGGTTATATTTTGTGGTAGAAGATAACAAAATTTATGCTTTTGGATTTACAAAAAATCTTTATTATCATTGGGATAATCATAAACTGAACAAAAAAATAAACAGTGAAAATAACATTAAAATCTTGTTTATTCTGGTGGACTCTAATACTTATTTGCATAACATGGCTAATAACTTATTCCATACTTATCTTCAAAAGATTAACTTAGACAACAATCCATATTTACATAACTAAAAAGAGAGCAAAACAATGAAATTTATTTTTCAATTATTAGGTATTGGTTTGATGCTTTTAGGAGTTTATTTATTAGGTAAAAATATTTTCTTTACCACTAATGCTAGTCCTTATTTTTGGCGTGGCATTGCCGCAGATGTTTCTGTTTTCTCCTTAACTGCCGGGGTAATTGGCTTATTTATGTTTCCTAGAACTGCTAAATTTTTTAGTTGGATTTTAATTGGTTTTGGGGTAGTTTTTGTTATTTATAGTAGTCGATCAATACTTAATCCTACCAGTTTATGGCAATTTTTCTTATCTATTATGTCAATGGTAGGCGGTTTTAAACTATTAACCGATAGACAGTTTGGTGGTTAAGAAAATCTAATTGTACTTAGTTAATATCAACAATTTTTTACTAAGTACATACACAAAAGTAAATAATATTTAGTAATTATTAAGGAGTAAAATAATGTTAGAAGAAAAAATGCAAAAAATAAAAAGTTTAGTTAATTCATTACAGAATTTTTTTAGTGAAGATCAAGAAGCTAAAAAACAAGTCTATTTTCAAAAATTAGAACAGACATTAAATTTAACTATTAAGTTTTTTAAAAAGTATGATAAAAAAACAACTCATGTTTATGAATTTTATGATAAGAATCAAACATTATATAATTATTTATATTTAGAAGAAGATGAACCTAAATGGAAGATAAAATACAGAAACGAAACTTCAATATCAACCGAAGATATAACCACAAAAGAATTAGTAAAATACTGTTGGGAAAATCAAATGGATATAAAGCAGTTAATCGAAAAACTTTTTGAATATATAAATCAATTTTTTTCAAAAAAGCAACAAGTGGTAACGAAGGAAAAAGAAAAATATAATACTGAAATAAGTTGTTTAGATGAGGCAATTAATAACTTAGAAGAATTAATTAATGTTGATATTTCTGAAGATATAAAAAATAAATAGTCAAATTTTCTGGTTAATATTTACCTCCGTTCGATGGTTTAAACATCTCACAAATGGGCTACAATATCTGAGTTAAAGAAAAAATATTGATTGCTGTACCAGATATAAGATATAATAAGGTTTAATTGTTAATTGTTAATTGTCTCCCTTGTCTCCCCAAAATCTGGAGGCATGGGAGTTATAAATTTTAGCCCTTGTGCAAGGCTTTCTTTCTTTCTAATGCCGTTTCTAAGAGAGAATCTGCGAAAGCGATGGCATCTTCAGCGCAATGTCCTCCTGTAAGTTCTGCTAATTCATCTCGGCGATGATCTTGATGTTCTAAAGGCGTTACTTTAACCACCGTTCTTACTTCTTGGGTTTCCTGAGATTTAATCAAATGTTTTTCTACCCGAAAATGATAATCTGCCATTGCCGCTACCAAAGGTTGATGAGTCACACACAAAACTTGATGTTGTTTACTAAGAGTATGTAACTTTTCAGCAATAGCTTGAGCTACTTTTCCTGAAACTCCAGCATCAATTTCATCAAAAATTAAAGTTTTATTCTCTATGTTTGATTCAGTAAAACAAGATTTTAATGCCAAAAGAAAACGACTCATTTCTCCACCTGATGCCGTCATAGCTAGAGGTTGTAAGTCTTCCCCCGGATTTGGACTAAAATAATATTCTACCTGATCCCAACCCATAATATTTGGGTTTACGGGAGTTACTCGACACTGAAATTGTACTTTCGCCATGCCAAGGGGTTTTAATTCTTGGGTTAATTGTGCTTCTAATTTTTCCGCCGCAACTTGTCGAAGTTGGGTTAATTTAGCACATAGTTTTAGTAATTTTTCTTGATTTTCTTGGTATTCTTGCTCTAATTCTTCGATGGATTTACCATTATCCGTTAATTGTGTTAATTCTTGTTTCAGACTTTCATAGTAATTAATGACATCTTCTAATTTTGGGCCATATTTACGGCAAATTCGCTTTAAAAGTCTAACACGTTCTTCTACCTCTTCTAATCTATCGGGATCTGCTTCTAACCCCGCCCCATAGCTATATATTTGTTGCCCAGCTTCTACCACTTGATTTAACGCTTCTTGGACAATTTCTAATACTGAGGTTAATTCTTTATCATAATTTGCCATATCTGTGATAATTAACTGTGCTTTAGCCAAAATATCTGTAACTGCTTTATTTTCCTCTGATTCACTTTGATATAATAATTGATAGGCTTGATAGCTTAATTGTTGTAGTTCAACTACATGGGTAAGGCGATCGCTTTCAATCTCTAATTGTTCTAACTCTGTAGGAGATTGTAAATGAATTGTACTTAATTCTTTAATTTGATGTTCAATAAGATCTACTCTTTGTAACCTTTGTTGTTCTGATTGACGGCGATATTCCAAGGCTTCTTCTGCCTGTTGGGTGATAGTAAAGGCTTGAGTCACTAAGTCTCGTTGTTGAATTAATTGTTTACCTCCATAAGCATCTAATAAATCCCGTTGATTATTGACAGAAAGTAATTGTCCTGTTTCATTTTGTGCTGTAACTTCTAAAAGGCGATCACGCAATTGAGTTATAATTTGTTTATTAACCACAACACCGTTAACCCGACAACGAGACCGAAAATTATCTTTACTTATGGTTAAATCTCGACTACAAACGACTGTACCATCATGAAAAGACTCCATTTCTTGAGATTCTAACCAAGTTTCTAACTCAGGATTAGTCTGAAAACAGGCTTCTACAATAGCTTTTCTTGCACCAGAGCGAATCATTCGCCCACTAGCTTTCCCACCCAATACTATGTCAATGGCATCAAGAATAATGGATTTTCCTGCACCAGTTTCCCCTGTCAAAACGTTTAACCCGTTTCCACACTCTAACTCTAAATGATCAACTAAAGCAAAATTATCAATCCGAAGGGCAATTAACATTAATTTATCAACTACGCACAAAATAAGCCTTAACTTTAATTATACTCAGATCTTGCATAAGAACAAAAATACTTAATTAGGGGTGATGAAAAAGTTTTGTGTGGAATAGTGATTTGTGTTAATTATTATTTTTGGTTACGAGTAAATTAAATCTAAAAAAATGTTCATATCTTCAGGAAAATTACCATTAGTAACCATTTTAGAAAATATTTTATAACAGTCTTTTTTGTCTCCTTCTTTACGGGGAAAACCTAGCCACAAAATAATAATTGTATTTGCTTCTTTAAATACTCTAAAAAATAATCGATACCTAGATGGTAATCCCATTTTTTTGAGACGACTATATTTTTGTAAAGGTTTTTTGAGGATGAAATAAGATGCAAAAGGATTATTAGGAATTTTATCTTTTATACCTATATCTAATGCTTTTAATAGTTTAACTTCAGGATGAATAATAAAGTTTTTTGGTTCTAATTTTTCTTTAAGATATTTAACTCTATTTACTAACTCTAACCATTGTTGATAAAAAACAGGATGAAAGTAAATTAAATATCCATTTATTTTTATGGGTTTCATTCTTATTCTATGTCAACATCGGCTAATAAGTTATCAATTTCTTGGCTTATTTCTTCTGTATAGGGAATAAGTTGATGTGGGTTTTTTAGTGCATCTTTACTTAAAAAATCGAGAAAAAGACTCATCATTAATTCTTCTTCTTCTTCTTCAATATTATTTTTAGGATTAAGACGGATTAGTAATATATTTTCGTTTAATATTTCAATCTCTCCAGTGGCTTCAGCAAATTGGGGATTATCTTTATAGAAGGCATTAGGAAGGCGAAAACCTTTTTGATTACCTATTTTGGCTGGGTTAACGGTGTATGTTTTTTGTTTCATGAGTTAAATCAATAATGTTATTATTTTTTGTTATAACATAATTAGGCAAAAATATCATTGTTTACTAAACTTTTTCCCTTAGTGGTTTCTAATTACTCTCGTTGATAGAGAATGAACCATAAACAATTTAAAATTATTTTAACTCCATGATTTCTCAAAAATTACTATTTATTATCATCGCTTTTGTTATCAGTATTCCCGTAAAAGTTTATAGTGCGTCTTGGGAAGAAATTAGCAAAAAAGGAGAGTTAGTTATTGGTGTCAAAGATAATTTGCGCCCTCTTGGTTATCGAGATTCTCAAGGTAATTTACGAGGTTTTGAAATTGATGTTGCCCGTCGTTTAGCTTTAGAATTGTTAGGCAGTGAAAATGCAGTTAAGTTAATTCCTTTGTCGAATCAAGAAAGAATCCAAAAGGTAACAGATTTAGATGTAGATTTAGCCATCGCCTCCATCACGGTTAATACATCTCGGCAGCGTATCGTTGATTTTACTGATTTTTACTATCTTGATGGTACAGGAATTATAGTCAAAAAAGGGCAAATAAACGCTAATATTCGGGATTTTAAGGGTAAAATTGGCGTAATTGGCAATTCAAGAACTATTACTCAAATTCAGTTTAATTTACCAAATCTACCATTAAAAGAAATATCTTCTTATCAAGAAGCCTTAGAATCCTTAGAATCAGGGGAAATTCAAGGTTTTGCGGGGGATATAACCATATTAACGGGATGGATGCAGGAAAACTCTAATTATCAGCTTTTACCTACGGTTTTCGGCGGTTATCCCTTGGCGATCGCCTTACCAAAAGGCAGACAATATCAAGAGTTACGGGATAAAGTTAATGACGTTGTCAGAAAATTAAAACAAGAAGGTTGGTTAGAAGAAAGGGCAAAATATTGGGGTTTACCCTAAATTCTCCCCTAAATCCCCAAGTGTGAGGACTTTTTTTGATTTTTCTCCAAAATTGAAAGGCTTACAATCAGATAAATGTTTCTAAAACACCAGTTAAAACGGGAATGGTTTGCCCAGAAACGCTATAAACTAACGCTTCTCGATAAATTAGATTAGCATCATGAGATAATTTGTTAGCTTCTCCTTTAGAAGTAATAATAGCTGCGATGGCACATCGATAAGCTAAATTAATAGCTTGTATTCTTAAATCTAACTTTTGAGAGAAATTATCATCAGGGTGAATTACCATTTCTAACATTTTTGCCTGTAAATTTTCTACTTGAGCTTTTAATTGGGTATAGCTATATGTAACTTTATCTAACTTTAATTTTTGACAATTATTTTCTAAAATTTTTAAACCAGCCAAACTACATCCCAAGGCAAAAAAACCATGATGTAAAACATTTTTCTCGTCTTTTTTATCAATAGCGTGAGGGGGTTTTATCATGACAACATCTTCTGAAGGTAAAAAATATTGACTAACATTTGCCGTTACAGTATTTGTACTATTCATAGCAGAAAGTTTCATCGGTGGGCTAAATTCAATAGTATTTTGATTTTGAAAAGGCATCATGGCGTATAATTCTTGTCCATCGGGTAAAGTTGCACCGATAATAAAGTAAGAAAAAATATCATAACCTGTAATCCAAGGTATAAAACCGTTTAATTGATAGCCTTTTTCTGTGGGAATTGCTGTTAATAATGGTTTTCCTTTTCTTCTCAAATGAGAAAAACCCACACCACAAAATAGGTTTTCTTTGATAATTTTTGATAAATATTTTTCTTTAACTATTTTATTTTTACTATTACTTAACATCGCCATAGCACTTTGATGTTGAGTTTGTAAAAACGATAACGCACCTGAATATTTTGCTATCATTATTTGCCAGGAATAAAATCCTAAATTACTAATATCTAATCCACCCCAAAATTTTGATAACTTTAATTGAAAAAAATTATAATTAACTTTATTCATCTTCATTAAAGTTTGTTTAAGAATATCGCTATCATTGTCTATTACTTCTCTTTTTAATAAAACTTCTTTCTCTAAAAAATCTTCTGCTTCTTCTAAAAGACTTAACTCTAATGGTGTTAAATTATTAATATTTTCCTCTGATTTAACAGAAATTAAAAAACATTTTTGATCAAATTTTCCCTTTAACTTTCTTTTTTCTTTTTGTACTTTAGCAATAGCTTTTTTATCTAATTTATTAGCTTTAATTATTGCCTCTATTACCTCATAAACATCGGCTATTTCTTCTTCTAAATTATCCTTATTTGCCGTTAATACTTCTTGTGCTTCTTCTATTAATTTCTGTTTTAAAGCCTCTTTATATTCACCATTAGATAACTTTTTAACTTGACATTTTTGACTATCTGAGTTAATGATCTCAGGTATTTTATTTCTAATTAATTTTTGATATTGATTCATAATTTAAAATATAATAAAACCAAGATCTAAAAATAGACTCTTATAAACTTTATTAAGTTACCTGAATAGAAGATAATATTTTAGTTATGTTTATATTTAATTTCTCACTTTTAGGTATCAATAAATTATAGATCAGAAATTGATCTTAATATCGTATATTTCAGAATTTAGCCTCAATATAATATTAATTTATAAGTAATTAGGATTATCAATATGACAATAGATCGTGATTTAATGGGTCAAGTTTATCAATGTATTATTACTTGTCCTCTCTCTCAATCCCCTAAAATTCCTTTTGTTTTTTCCCCTAATTCTTCCCATCGATATGCTTTAACTACCTCTATTTCTGATATATCTTTATCTCCTTTTTTGATAGTTGGCGATCGCCATTATTTTTGTGTAGATGTAGTGGATACAAAACCCACAGAAAGAGGAATTTTAGATGAAAATTTAGATCATGTAGAACGTTTTGAGCGAGATAGTTTAAAAGAAGCAGGAATCCCAGATTTAGCCTTTACTTACTTGACTCTAACAGAATATAGCCCCACAGTACCAGAATTATTTGACGGTTGGGAAGATAAAAATAACCATCAAGAATTTGTAGTCATTACCAGTCATAAGGAAGATCAAAAATTAGAAGATTATTTCCAGAATAATAACTTTAAAATAGCTGAAGTTTTGCCTTATTTACAAAAAACTGCCAAATTATGGAAAAGTTTTGCGAAAATAGATTGTTGCGAAACACTATTAAGATTAGATAACTTAAAAGTTGACTTAGACGGCACATTAATTATAGATAAAATATATCTTGATTTTCCTAATGATCCACCTTTATTAAGACAATTAGTAGAAACATGGGCAAATTTATTAGGAGATTCCCATGATGACTATAAGTCTTTTATCACCGACTTGATGATTCAAATTGAATCGGGAGACATTGACGATATTCAACAATTACGCTCAGAATTACAATTGTTAGCTCAAGAAATTGAAATGCAATCTTTATTAGAGCAAGAAGAAGACAAAGAAGGAGAAGAAATGATAATCATACCCGGTGCGGATGAATTAAATGAATTAGTCAATCAATTTGATTTTGAAGAATCAGAAATTCAAGACGCAACCCAAATTAACAATCCTTCCGCCGATGATCAACCGACAATAGTACTTCCTATGAGGCTTTTAAGTTTAACAGAAGTCGGTTTAAGTGATATTGGACGCAAAAGAGGACATAATGAAGACTGTTTCGCCATTGAGACTAATATTCAGAAGAAAGAAAGTCCTCAAGGTACTTATTATAATGCCAAAGGTTTTTTTGTAGTGTGTGATGGCATGGGTGGTCACGCTTCAGGAGAAGTCGCCAGCGCCATGGCAGTTAAAACTTTATATAATTACTTTCAAAAATCTTGGGTAGATGAATTACCATCAGCAGAAACTATTAAAGACGGTATTCTTCAAGCCAATGAAGTCATTTATGGAGCTAATATTGAAAAAGGACAAACAGGATCAGGTAGAATGGGTACTACTCTTGTTATGACTTTAATTCAAGGTACAAAAGCCGTTATCGCTCATGTAGGTGATAGTCGTATTTATAGAGTAAATCGCAAATGGGGATTAGAACAACTAACGGTAGATCATTCTGTAGCACAAGCCGAAATTAAACACGGTATTGAGTCAGATATTGCCTTTGCTAGGCCGGATGCTTTCCAGTTAACTCAAGCCTTAGGTCCTAGAGATAATACTTTTGTAAATCCTGATATTAATTTTTTCGATATTAAAGAAGATACACTTTTTGTTATGTGTTCTGATGGATTATCTGACAACGACTTATTAGAAAATCATTGGGAAACCGCATTATTACCGTTAATTAGCTCTAAAGCCAATTTAGACGAAGGTGTTGCACAAATCATCGATTTAGGTAATCAATTTAATGGTCATGATAACATTACTTGCGTTTTAATTCGCATCAAAGTACAACCTAATTTAGAACATCAAAATGCTATTTTTCAATCATAATTGCCTTTTTTAAATACCCATGAAAAACGATTCTAACTTAGAGTTTATCTCCGCTTTAGATTTAAGTACATTAATTCATCGTAAAGAAATTTCACCCGTAGAAATAATCGAATTTTACGCAGCCAGAATCAGTAAAATTGATCCTTTTCTTGGTAGTTTTACCTATGTAGCTTTAGAGACTGCCATGGAAACCGCCAAAAATCACACAGAAATTTTAGGAAAAACCACTGATACTTCTACTTTACCCCTGTTTTTTGGTATTCCTACCGCTATTAAAGACTTATACCCTGTGGCTGGGATGCCCATTAGTTATGGTAATGGTTTTATTAAAGATCAAATTTCTTCTTCTGACTGTGGCTTGGTAACAAAAATTAAACAAGCTGGATTTATCATCCTCGGCAAAACGGCAACCTCAGAATTAGGCTCATTACCTTATATTGAATCTATGGGTTTACCTCCTTCTCGTAATCCTTATAATTTAGAATACACTTCAGGCGGTTCTAGTGGAGGGGCGGCGGCGGCGGTGGCTGCCGGTTTAATTCCTGTAGCACCCGGTTCTGATGGTGGTGGTTCAGTTCGTGGTCCTTCTTTTTGTTGTGGTTTAGTGGGATTAAAACCTTCTAGGGGTAGAATTTCTAACGCCCCTGTGGGGGATTATTTAGGAGGCATTGCTACTCATGGTTGTCTTAGTCGCACCGTCGCAGATAATGCCGCTTTGTTAGACGTTATTTCAGGATACATCACGGGTGATCCTTATTGGTTGCCTAATCCTGCCGTTAGCTTCTTAGACGCTATTACCCAAGATACAGGAAAACTCAGAATCGCTTTTGCTACCTCTGTTTTACCTTCTGGTGAAGGGGATGATATTTTACAACGACAGGTAAAAAATATTGCTCATCATTTACAAGATATGGGGCATTCTCTCTCGGAGGCTTGTCCTGATTTTACCCCTTTAGTTGAACCTTTTGTCACTATTTGGCAGTCTAGTGTTAGTCTTGCTGGTTTTCCTGAACAAATTTTAAGCCCCATGAATCGTTGGTTAAATGGGCGATCGCAAGATTTAGGAGGGTATTTACAATCTTTACATCAAATACAGATAATTTCTCGTCAAATAGTAGCTTTTTTTGATAATTTTGACGTTTTACTACTCCCTACTTATTTACAACCCCCTATCAAAGTCGGTGCATGGTCTGATTTATCTTTTGAAGATACTTTACAGCATATCATTAAGTGGATTAATCCTTGTCCTCCTTTTAATGCTACAGGGCAACCCGCTATTGCTATTCCGACAGGCTTTACACTAGAGGGGATTCCAGTGGGAGTACAATTAATAGGAAAACCAAACGATGAAGCAACAATATTACAATTAGCTTATCAACTAGAAAAAATAATTAATTGGCATCAATATCATCCCAAAGAAGGAATTATAAATAATATATAACTTTATGATTTAATAACAACTTGTGAGATTTGCCCCTGATAATGATAATATAAATTACCAATTAGAAAAATCAGTTTACCAAGGAAATATTTATACTATGGAAGCTACTATGTTGTTGGCTAAACTACCAGAGGCTTACGAAATTTTCAAGCCTTTAGTAGATGTATTACCCATTATCCCTTTATTCTTTTTATTATTAGCGTTTGTTTGGCAAGCGGCTGTTGGTTTCAGATAAATTAAATTTTTTGCTGAAATTGAAACAGAAATAATTACTAAAAACCCATGCTTTTAAAATTAAAATAGTGTGGGTTTTTTTATAGGCTTCAGGTTTCAGGTTTTAAATAATGAGTTTATAAATTATTCAACTTCTTCCCTTCCCTTTCTCATTCCTATTAAGAGGGTGAATGCCATTCACCCCTACAGTATTCCTATCTCCTCTTAAATATTATTTATTCTTGGTAAACGGTTTTTAAAACCGCATAATATTTCCCATGAAATTGTACCCATAGTATTTGCCCAATCATCTGCACTAATTTCTAAATCTTCTTCTTTGCCTAGTAAAGTAACAATTTCACCTACTTCTAAATCAGGAAAATCTGTCACATTTAACATTAATTGATCCATAGTAATATTACCAATTTGATTAGCAAATCTTCCCTTAATTATTACCTTTATTTTGTTTGATAATAACCGAGGAATTCCATCAGCATAACCAATACCAACTACAGCAATTTTTGTCTGGCGATCGCATTTAAAAGTATGACTATAACTAACCCCAGTATCGGGAGGTAAAGTTTTAATTTGGGTAATTCTGGCTTTAACTTCTAAGGCAGGTTGTAATTTTAGTTTATCCTTCAGATGAGATGCGGGATAAATGCCATATAAAGCTAAACCGACTCTTACCATATCATAATGTAAATGGCGATCGCTTAAAGTACCAGCAGAATTAGCTAAATGTAAAAGAGGAACATTGATACCACTGGTTTTTAAAGCAGAAATAGCTTCTTCAAAACGACAATGTTGCAACATCATTATAGAAGTATTAATATCATCAGCAGTAGCTAAATGGGAATAAATACTAACTAAATGTAACTGAGGAAATTGTTGAATATAGTTAACAAAATCTACGGCATTGTGCCAATGAGTGCCAAGCCTTGACATTCCCGTATCTAATTTAAGATGTACAGATAAATTAGCGGTAAGATGACTTAAAGTTTCCGCAAAAATAAAAGCCTGTGGAGGTGCGCATAAAGTAGGCTCTAACTTATATTCTACAATATCCTTAATTTCATTTTTGGTGTTAATAGCCCCTAAAATCAAAATGGGTGCATTTATACCAGCTTCCCTTAACTCAATGCCTTCGGATAAAGTAGCAATGGCTAAAGAGTCAACTCCTGATTTTAAAATAGTTTGCGCAACTTTGACCGCACCATGGCCATAACCATCAGCCTTGATGACTGCCATTAACTTAGTTTCAGGGTTGAGAAACCTTTTCAATTCTCGTACATTATTGACTAAGGCTTGATGATTAATATTAATCCATGCCCGTTGTTTTTGATGACTAGAGAGATAATAATTCACTTCTACTACTTTTACACGATAAAATCTAAGGTGATTAATTAATCAAAGAAATAATAAAATCAATTAAGATATATTTTTTGTGCATTCTTTAATTTAATACCTAACACCCTTTCTGCACCTTTACACTACCGAAAATTTTATATTTCACGGATGGTATAAAGTAACTTATACAATATTATCACTTAAAAACTCCTATCTCCCTTATCTCCCTATCTCCCTATTTACTCCGATTTAGTTGATAAAAACGAGCAAATTGCGGTAAATCTTCTTGATGTCCTAATACAATCAAAATATCTCCTGAATTTAGTAATAGAGAAGGATTAGGATGAGTGATTAAAGGTTCATTGCCACGTCGCAAAGCCACCACAATAAAAGCTCCTTTACCCCTTATTTCTAGCTCTCTGATGGTTCTTCCCACTAAACGAGAAGTATTACCAACTACTAATTCTTCCATTTGAACATTAATTTGCATCAATAAATCATTAAGGTAACTTTGTTCTTCTTTTTGAGCTAAAAAATCCACCATACTAGGAGAAGTGATTAAATTTGCCATGCGTAAACCGCTCACACTCGCTGGTAAAACCACATGATTTGCTCCAGCTAATCTTAATTTTTTTTCGGTGCTAGGAAGCTCACCTCTAGCTAAAATGATCAAGTCTGGGTTTAATTCCCTTGCGGTGAGAGTAATAAAAACATTAGTAGCATCATTAGGCAAAACCGTTGCCAATACCTTTGCTTTTTGAATACCTACTTCAAGAAGTACATTTTCGTCGGTAGCGTCTCCTTCTTGTACTAAATAGGATCTATTTTTAGCCGTAGTCAAATTTTCTACATCATTATCTATGATTACAAAAAATTCTTTCCCTTCATTTAATTGTTTCGCTAAAACTTGTCCAATATGTCCAAAACCACAGATAATAACGTGATTTTCGAGATTAGCTAAGGTTTTTCTTTGTCTATCGGCTTCAAAGGCTCGATTAATTTCTCCTTCTGTTACCATTTGAATAAACCCTCCTACTCCATAAACGGCTGATGATGTACCTGCGATAATTACTAACATGGTAAAAATTTTTTGAGTAGGAGTCGTTAAAGGTTGTACTTCCCCATAACCCACACCAAAAATAGTAATTACTACCATATAAACAGACTCAAGCAATGACCAACCAAAAGAAACATAACCAAAAATAGCGAAGATCATGGTTATAACGAAAAGAATTGCCCCTAGAATAACTTTTTTAAAAGAACCTTGCATTGCTTGATTTAACTATTTATTTTTATTTAGATCATTCGTAGCACATACTTTTTATCTTTGATCATCATTTTTTGTACATAATTTTTCGTCTAACCTTAACTTATTAGTCTGAAAACCTTTAGAAAATTGTTCTTCATGAACTTTTTTATAATCCTCTAGTTATTAAAGTGATATATCATTTTAAAAAAAAGTCACTATGAGCGGAAATAAATCACGGGTTCAAGCCATTCATCAGATTACTAATAGAGAAATCAAAGCATTTAACACCCCAAAACGATTAGAGGATATGTGGGCAAAAGATGTTTTTACTCTAAGCAAAATGCAGGAATGTCTCCCTAAAAGTATTTTTAAATCTTTGAAAAAAACCATTCAAAGTGGAGAAACCCTTGATGTCTCCATTGCTGATGTGGTTGCAACTGCTATGAGAGATTGGGCAATTTCTAAAAAAGCTCTTTATTACGCCCACGTTTTTTATCCTTTAACCAACTCTACGGCTGAAAAACATGACGGTTTTGTGTCGGTACAAGGTGACGGTTCTGTTATTTCTGAATTTGCTGGTAAAGTGTTGGTAAAAGGCGAACCCGATGGCTCATCTTTTCCTAATGGTGGTATTCGTTCTACTTTTGAAGCTAGAGGTTATACCGCATGGGATGTCACCAGCCCCGCTTATGTTATGGAAACCGATAACGGCGTAACTTTATGTATTCCCACAGTATTTGTGTCTTGGACAGGGGAAGCATTAGATAAAAAAACACCTTTGTTACGCTCCAATGCTGCTATGAATAAAGCTGCTCGAAAAGTATTAAAATTATTGGGACATACAGACATCGCCCCCGTTAATTCTAGTTGTGGCGCGGAACAAGAATACTTCTTAGTTGATGCTAATTTCGCCCATAGTCGCCCTGATTTATTATTAGCAGGAAGAACTTTATTTGGTAAAGCACCAGCCAAAGGACAACAATTTGATGACCATTATTTCGGTGCCATTCCTGAACGAGTACAAGTATTTATGCAGGATGTTGAAGAATCTATGTATCGTTTAGGTATTCCTGCAAAAACTCGTCATAATGAAGTTGCCCCCGGACAATTTGAACTTGCACCCTTTTTTGAAGCCGCTAACGTAGCAACAGATCATCAACAGTTAACCATGACGATTTTACGAAAAATGGCTAAAAAACATGGTTTTGTTTGTTTACTTCATGAAAAACCCTTCGCTGGAATTAATGGCTCTGGTAAGCACGTTAACTGGTCTGTCGGTAATGCTACTCAAGGTAATTTATTAGATCCGGGTGACACTCCCCACGCTAATGCACAATTTTTGGTTTTCTGTGGTGCGGTGATTCGAGGCGCTCATAAATATGGTCCTCTTTTACGTGCAGTAGTAGCAACAGCTAGTAATGATCATCGTTTAGGTGCAAATGAAGCTCCTCCAGCTATTATGTCTGTCTATTTAGGTTCACAATTAGAAGATGTTTTCGAGCAAATTCGTAACGGTGAAGCAAAAACCTCAACTGTTGCTCAAACTATGAATATCGGCATTGATACTTTACCCGAAATTCCTAAAGATCCGGGTGACAGAAATCGTACATCTCCTTTTGCATTTACTGGTAACCGTTTTGAGTTTCGAGCTGTAGGTTCTGGTCAATCTGTGGCGGGGCCATTGGTAGCCATGAATACTATTTTAGCTGACTCTCTTAATTGGATTGCCGAACAACTCGAAAGTAAATTAAAAGAAGGAATTGAATTAAATACCGCTATTCAATCTATCCTCAAAGAAATTATGGATAAACACGGTAATGTGGTTTTTGGTGGTAATGGTTACTCTTCCGAATGGCACAAAATGGCTGTAGAAGAAAGAGGTTTAGCTAATTTACCTACCACTGCCGACGCTTTACCCGTATTAAAAGAAAAATATATTGAAGAATTATTCGACAAAATTGGTGTACTTTCTCCTGTAGAATTAGAAAGTCGTTTTGAAGTCTATGCTGAACAATATCTCTTATCCATTGAGGTTGAAGCTAAATTAGTCATTAGCATGGCGAAAACTACTATTTATCCTGCCGCTATGAAATATTTATCGAACCTTACCAGTACTATTGCTAGTCTTAAGGATATGAGCATCGAAGTAGATACAACTACCGTCAAAAAAGTTGCTCAATTAGCTGATTTGATGATGACTGAAGTTAGTAAATTAAGTGATGCTATCGCTAAACATGATTTTGAAACCACCGAAGCCCATCTTCAATATTTTGCCACCACTATTCGCTCATTAATGGACGAAGTGCGTAAATATGCTGATGCTTTAGAGGCTGAAATCGCCGATGAATTATGGCCTTTACCTACCTATGAAGAGATGTTATTTATTAAATAGGAATTAGAAAGGAATCGGGAATTAGGAATTAAATTTCTCCTAGTTTCCTTTTCCTGAGTTATTTTAATGAAGAGGAAAAATTTGAGCCGTTTGAGGAAGAATATCTAATCTAACTTTTGCACCTACGGGTAACTGAGTTTTAATATCTGTACGCGCATGAAGTCTTTTTCCTGAATTGGTTTGTAAACAGTAACGATATTCTCTCCCTAAAAATTCTCTCTCCTGAATTATCGTCACACCTTCCTCATCCGCTTCTAAAATAACGTCTTCCTGACGAAACATTAACTCTCCTTCTCTGACATTAACTGGAGTATCTATACACCATTGTCCTAATTCTGTACACCACATACTATCTTTTTTGGTGGCTTGTAAAAAATTTGCTTGAGTCACAAATTCCGCTACAAATTTACATTGAGGATAAGTATAAATCTCTTCAGGTGTACCTATTTGAGCTAATTTTCCCCTTTCCATTACCCCTATTTTATCGGCGATCGCCATAGCTTCTTCTTGATCATGAGTTACAAAAATAGCAGAGGTATTAGTACTTTTCAAAATAGTGCGCACTTCGTGGCGTAGTCTCTCTCTAACTTGTACATCTAAATTGCTTAAAGGCTCATCTAATAAGATTAGCTTAGGTTGCGGGGCTAAAGCTCTAGCTAAAGCAATTCGTTGTTGTTGTCCTCCCGATAATTCATGAGTATAACGTTTTTCAAAACCACTTAAACCAACTAATTGCAAGACTTCCGCAATTCTATCTTTCATTTGTTGATTATTGGGGCGAGGTTTTTTCGTTTTTAAACCAAAAGCAATATTATCAGCTACATTAAGATGAGGAAATAAAGCATAATCTTGAAACACCATTCCAGTATTACGTTTTTCAGGCTCTAGCCAATGGCCTTCTCCAGCAACTATCTCCTTTTCTAACTCTACCGTGCCTTGAGAAGGTTTTTCAAATCCAGCAATTATTCTCAATAAAGTAGTTTTACCACATCCAGAAGGCCCTAACAAACCTAATAATTCCCCCTGTTTTAAATCAAAACTAACCTCATTAACGGCAAGAATTTGACTTGTGGTGAATTGTTTACTCACTCCTTTTACTTGAAGAATTACTGATTTTGTCATGATTACACAAAAATTTTATAGTTAACTTTAATAATAATTATTCTCAATAGCTTTAACTATACCATAACCATGAAAAAATATCTTTAAATTATCTGTTTTGTCGGTAATAATGGTAAAAAAAATCTGAGTTTGTCCTGAAATTTGACATTGAAGGTAGCAGGTATCAGTTTTGAGATTTCAGTTATCAGGTGACTTATTAATGTAAGGAATTTAAAATAAGAAAATCAATTTTAGTATAGTTTGACTCAATTTTAATCCTCTTGCCCTTTACTTTGGGCTACTTACTTATAATATTTTATAGGCGAATAGGAGGGCGTAAATTATGATAACGATAACGTTGATAATCTTCTAAGATTAAATCATGATCAAAACAAAGATTTCGAGGAATTTCCCAAGTAGGAAAAACACCTAAATTTTTAGCATCATCTGCTGCTATAGGTTGCCCTACCGCTTCAGCAATAAACACAATGGCAATAGTATGCTTTCTTAAATCTCGTTGAGGATTAGAATATACATAAAATTGCTCTATAAGAGTAACATTTAAACTAACTTCTTCTAAGGCTTCCCTTATGGCTGTATTTTCTACTGATTCCCCATAATCCATAAAACCGCCGGGGATTGCCCATCCGAAAGGCTCATTTTTCCGCTCAATTAAAATAATTGGACGATGGGGACGATCTACTAATTCAATGATAATATCAACAGTAGGAGCAGGATTGCGATAATTAGTCATTTAGCTAATAATTTCTAAATAATCTCGTAACTGTTTTTTCTGAGTTGGTTGGCGTAACTTTTGAATTGCTTTAGCCTGAATTTGTCTAACTCTTTCCCTTGATAAATCCATCATTAAAGCTGTATCACTAAGAGAATAAATCTTACCGTCTTCAAAACCAAAACGCAAACGCAGAATTTTTTGCTCTCTTTCATTTAAACTCGACATCATCAAGAGTAAATCTTGTTGCATCGATACTCGCATTAAGTTTTCTTCTGGTGTAGCTGATCCAGCTTCAATTAAGTCCACTAATTCAGTGTTATAATCTTCTCCTACCTTCATCTCTAAAGAAATTGAGCGAGGAATCTGATTTAAAAATTGTCGCAGTTGTGGAGGTGTCATGGACATTTTTTCGGCTATTTCCTCTATGGTTGCCACTCTTCCTAATGTTTGTGATAATTGTCGTTGAACTTTTTTGAGTAAATTTAATTTTTCCGTAATGTGAATTGGTATTCTGATTGTACGTCCTTGAGTGGCGATCGCCCTAGTCATACCCTGACGAATCCACCAGTAAGAATAAGTACTAAAATGATAACCTTTAGTGTAATCAAACTTTTCTACAGCTTTTTCTAACCCTAAAGTGCCTTCTTGAATCAAATCTAATAACTCTAAACCTCGATTTTGATACTTTTTGGCGATAGAAACCACTAAACGCAAATTAGCATTAATCATCTTTTGTTTTGCCTTGATTCCTAATGCTAAAACATTATCTAATTCTTGAAGGGATAAATTAGCTAAACTAGCCCATTGTTGTTTACCTTGGGTAACAATTTTTTCGATTTTTGTAGGAGAAAGATGTAACTTTTCTGCTAAGACTAGGGTAGTAGGAGGTTGAGAATGATGCCCTGCTAAAGATTCATAATCCGACATTACCTTAATATATTCCCTAATTTTCGGCATTGTTTGGTTTTCAGTTTTAATGCGATATAGAGATTGTGCTGTTTGCACTTGTCGAGCAAGGGTAATTTCCTCATCTTTGGTTAATAAAGGAATACGCCCAATATCACGAAGATACAGGCGCATTAAATCACGAGAATTGATGTTTTGACTACGTTGAGATTGTGGCGGAAAATGTAGCGTCGGCGAGTCATGGTGAGGAAAAGGAGAGCGAGAAATTGACGAAACCGACGAATGATCTTCTAAAGGTTGAAAATAAAACTTTGACATAATCTCTGTTCCTTTCCTAAATGACTAATATTGATATAAATTAGATTGTTTTAAATCTTAACTCTCCCTAAATATACATCAAAAAAAACAATTTGAGTCATTTTTGCCATAAAAATTTAAAATTAATTTTCTTTTCTTACGGATAATGAATTGACAAAACTATAATTTAAAAAATTGTATTGTATTTAACCAAAAATGGGAGTAAAAATTATCTTTTTTTGAAGGGACATGATATATTGAAAAATGAAAAGAGTAAGAGCGGTAGTTGCAAATTAAATTAATCACAAAAAGATTTAGTTTGAGGAAAGTCCGGGCTCCCAAAAGATCAAACTTGCTGGGTAACGCCCAGTGCGCGTGAGCGTGAGGATAGTGCCACAGAAAAATACCGCCCGTTTTCGGGTAAGGGTGCAAAGGTGTCGGTAAGAGCGCACCAGCAATATCGAGAGGTATTGGCTCGGTAAACCCCGGTGGGGAGCAAGGTCGGAGGAATTACGGTTGATCTTTTTCCGATTTCGTTTTTGGTGTACCGCTTGAGGTAATTAGTAATAATTATCCTAGATAGATAACTACCCTTTTAACATAGTTGAAAGAACAGAACCCGGCTTACTCCTTACTCTTTTTTTTCTCAAATTATTGTTTGCCTAAAGACAATTATCGCATTTTCCTTCCACAATCACTTCATATTTATCAACTTTTAAACCAGATCTCAATTTATCCAAAGTAAGATTAGAAAAAGACTCCCAAGCAATATCTTCAATTTTTCCACAGCACAGACAACGGAAATGATGATGAGGTGAAATATTAGCATCGTAACGACAAACTCCCTCTTCTAACAAAACCTGTCTAACTAATCCTGTTTGATGTAACGTTTGTAAAGAAAGATAAATGGTTGCTTGAGATAAAGTCGGCACATCTTGATTCAAGTCTAACAAAATTTGTTCGGCTGTCGGATGATCGGTTCTATGTAACAAATTAGCATATACAGCAAATCTTTGAGGGGTAACTCTTAAACCCTTAGATTTTAAACTTTGAATAATAGTATTTTTATCGTGCATTTTTAAAAATTTCTGATCTTAAATAATGGAAATATAGCTCATCTTTAAAAAATATTTATATCTTCTAAGATAACAAATTAAAATAATTCTGGTTATTGACAAATTCTTAAATAAGAGTTATTCTTAATAATATAGCAATAAGTTTGCTCATAACAATAAAATTGATATATTTACAATTATTTTTGGAGAATCAAAAAACATGGCAGTAATCGAAAAAGTACCTAGTGTTGTTTTTAAAACTCGTGTGCGTGATGAATCCATCCAACCTAATCCTTACCGTTGGGAAGATAAAACTACGGAAGAAATTTTTGGCGGTAAAAAAGTAGTTGTATTCTCTTTACCCGGTGCATTTACCCCTACTTGTTCTTCTAATCACCTTCCCCGTTACGAAGAGTTATACGAAGAATTTAAAGCCCTTGGTGTTGATGAAATCATCTGTGTATCTGTAAACGATGCTTTCGTCATGTTCAAATGGGGTAAAGAAATCGGCGCTCAAAACGTATTTTTATTACCTGATGGTAACGGCGAATTTACTCGTAAAATGGGGATGTTAGTGGATAAAGCTAATTTAGGATTTGGCCCTCGTTCTTGGCGCTATTCTATGTTAGTAAATGACATGACTATCGAAAAAATCTTCGTGGAAGCTGGATTTGCTGATAATTGTCCTACCGATCCTTTTGAAGTATCTGATGCTGATACCATGTTAGCTTATCTTAAAGGTGTTGCTCCTTCTGGAGTATGTCAACCGGTTAAAGAGTTTGTAGGTTAATAATAAACAGGGGCGAACACTATCGCCCTAACTCCAATCTTCTGAATTTTCATCTTTATGTTGACGATAAACTTTTCCTTTACTATGTAAAACTCTCGTTTGAGCAAAAAGTTCTTCTTCCGTTAATTCCCATTGTTTTAAAATTGATTCTAAGTCATACTGTACATCCCTTGCACCCGGAAAGTTTTGGTAACGTATTTTTAACCGTGCAACTTCGGCTATATTATAATCTGTTTTACCCTCCACAAATATTTTTTTAATGATTTCTCGATCAATATGACCTAATGGATGTTTTTGATCTATACTCATGGGTTATTGTTATTGTTGCTGATAGTTAAATTCTATGCAATCTTACTCCCTATTTGCCCCCGCTAAAATTAATCTTCATCTCGAAATTATTGGCCATCGCCCTGACGGTTATCATGAGTTAGTCATGATCATGCAAAGTGTTAATCTAGGGGATGTTATTCACTTAAGAGCTAATGGGAAAGATGAAATTCGCCTTTTTTGTCAAAATCCAGAAGTCCCCCTCAACAATACCAATTTAGCCTATAAAGCAGCTCATTTAATGCAACAACAATTTCCTAAATTAGCTCAAAATTTTGGTGGGTTTGATATTGTCATTGAGAAAAATATCCCCGTAGCGGCTGGTTTAGCAGGAGGCTCGACGAATGCGGCGGCGGTGTTAGTGGGTATTAATTTAATGTGGTCACTAGGTTTGACTCAACCTGAATTACGAGATTTAGGAGCTTTATTAGGTTCAGATGTTCCTTTTTGTATTTCTGGAGGAACTGCGATCGCCACTGGTAGAGGAGAACAAATCGAACCATTACCAGATTTAAGCGATATTTGGGTTATTTTGGCAAAATATAGTAATTTAAGCGTTTCTACTCCTTGGGCTTATAATAGCTACCGAGAGCAATTTAATCATCTTTATATCTCTGATTCTCAAGGCATTAATCAACGTACTCACCAAGTTCATAGTGGTGATTTAGTTAAAGCAATTAGTCAAAGAAATTCAGAGCAAATTGGAGCTTTGTTATATAATGACCTCGAAAAAGTCGTTTTACCTGAATTTACCACCGTCAAAGCCTTAATAGATGCCTTTAACGCCGAAAATGTCTTAGGTTCGATGATGTCTGGATCTGGTCCTACGGTATTCGCTTTGTGTGATAACCAAAATCAAGCAGAGGCGATCGCCAATAAAGTACAAAAAACTATTAATGATTCTAACTTACATTGTTGGGTAGCTCAGATGTGTACTCATGGCATCATAAAACAATCGTAAAAGCCTTTGTTTGATTCGCCCCCTAGCCCCCAAGTTTGGGGGGAAAAGAATGGAAGCGCTCAGTATTGGGGATTTACGGGCGTTTCTTACTTATGATTAAATCGAGAGTATCGGATAAATTTTCAAATATAGAAATAGATACCTTATAGTTTGATAATTTTTCCTGAGTTTCTTTACCTCTACCAGTTAATAATAATACGGGTTGACAACCAGCGTTGATAGCACATTCAATATCACTTGGTGCATCTCCGATAAACCACGATTGAGATAAATCAATATTGTGTATTTGAGTATAATTTAAAAGTAAGTCAGGGGAAGGTTTACGACATTGACAATTATCTGAAGGTTGATGAGGACATATTAAAATATCTGCAAATTCTACTCCAAAACTGCGATATTCTTCAACTATGCGCTGGTGTATTTCTTCTACATCTTCCAAGGAAAAATAACCTCGACTAATACCCGATTGATTAGTGACAATAACCAATTGATAACCCTCATCTTGCCATATTTTTAATGCTTCCCCTGCACCTTCAGGCAAGGATACTTGTTCAGGGCGACTAAGATAAGGAATATAATCGATTGTTACTCCATCTCTATCTAAAAATAAGGCTTTCATGGGCAGTGGATTATTAATATGAGAAATCAAGATAAAACTCCTTCATAAATATCAGATAAAGGCATTTGTATCGTTGCAGATTCTAATTGTAACATATCAGTTGAAGTATCAAGAATATCTAGTAACCACTTTTTCTGATTGTTTCGACGGTAAATCATGATTAAAGTTTTTTCTGGTTCAATTAAAACATATTCTTGTAAACTCTCTAAAGAACGATAATACTCAAATTTACGCCCTAAGTCATGATCTCTAGTCGAATTAGATAACACTTCAATCAAGACAATAGGATTAGTAACAGTGGTTTTATTCTCTCCGTAATAAATTGGCTCTTCTGCCATTACCATTACATCAGGATAAGTGAAAATACTATACTCAGGTATCCATAATCTAACGTTTTCAGTGTAAATTTTCCCTTTGTGTTGACGTAAAGAAGGTTTTATTAATAAACAAAGGTTAGTAATTATTTCATTATGATTAGTAGTACCTCCTGCCATTGGTATCATCGCCCCGTTAATAAATTCGTGTCGAAATTCACCTTGTGTTTCAATTTCTAAATATTCAGTTATGGTATAGGTTTTTTGAGCTAGTTGGGCAACCATCATTAATCCTCTTTTCTGGCTATTTATCAATTATATTTCTTGATCTTCTCAATCTGACAACGATTTTCTAAATTTTATTTGTTAATTTTGCATAAATTCCCAAAGTGAGACTGATAATTAAATAGGGAAATTATTATTATCACTTTCTCAATCAAAATGAGTATTTTTACTTATTAGTACTTAAATTTATTGATACCACAATTATTATGAATAAAATTTTTCAAACTCTTGTATGGTTAATAATGTTTCTACTGAGAATTGGTAAAAAAAAACCATTAAAAAAATTAGTTATTATTGATCCAATTAAAGAAATAACCTTTAATAATTCTTTCCAATTAATCGTTAAAGGTTTTGATGATGAAGATAAAGAAATCAAAATTAAAAACATAAAATGGCAAGTAGAAGAAGGTGCAAATATTAATGATAAAAATATAATTATAGCTGGTAACGAAGAAAAAACTATTTTAATTATTGCGACGTTAGAAAATGTTACTACCGAAATTTTTGTTGATATTGTTAAACCACAATTAAAAGTTTTTGATATTGTCAATTCTAATCTTAATAATATTATTAACTTAACAGATTTTATATCATTAAAAATCAAAAGTAAAGATCAATTTGGCTATGATTTATCTCTTAAAAATATTATTTGGAGTACCGATAAAGATTATTATATTGATGTACAAAATAGATTATGTTTTAAATCAAATGCCAAAGGAAAATATACAATTCAAGCCATAGCAAATGATTATAATAAAACTGCCACCATTAAGATTAATATACCTACTATATTAACAACGTTAAAAATTAGTCCAAATGGGTTAAGATTAGAACCAAATAAACCTTATCAATTTAATATAGAAGCCTTTGATCAAGTTGAAGAAAAAATGTCAACTGAAGGGGTAAAATGGACTTGTGATCGTGGTGGACAAATAACGGATAATGGTATTTTTACAGGTAATCTTGAAGAAGAAGAAGTCGTTATTACGGCAAAGTTAAATGACGTTACAGATTCGGTAAATATTAATTTATTACCTATTTTATCTAGGATAGAAATTGATCCTAAATATAGCACAATCGAACCTAGTAAAAGTATTAAATTTAGTGCCAAAGGATTTGATCAATTTCATCGAGAATTTTCTTTAGATAATCTTCAATGGTATGCGGAAGAAGGTATCATTAATAATGATGGTTATTATCAAGGATTAGACTATGAAAATGAAGTAAAAATAACAGCAAAATTAGGTGATATTGAGTCATCTACTATTCTAACAATTAGAGATCGATCAAGACTTACTAAAATAAAAATTAGCCCTGAATATATCTCGATAAAACCAAATACAAATTATCAATTTTCTGTGATAGGATTAGATCAAAGAAATGAAAGAATCTCGATTGATAATATTAAATGGAATGTCGATGAAGATGATGAAAATGATGACATTCAAAATAATAACGGATATATAAATAATTCTGGTTTATACTATGCCAATGAAGATCAACAGGGTTATTATTATATCACTGCTAAACTAGACAATTTTACAGCTCAAGCAACAATTTATATTCCTGCAATAATCACCAGTCTTAACATTTCCCCTCAAAATATTTGCCTACATCCTGAAGAAGAATATCAATTTATTTTACAAGGATTTGATCAACAAAATAACCGATTAAATATCAGTGATGCTAGTTGGAGATGTGAATCTGGCGGAAATATAAATGATGAAGGAATTTTTACAGGTCGTTATCAAAGAAAACAAGTTAAAGTAACTGCTATTGTTGATGGTGTCAAAGCTGAAACAGTCGTGACAATTTTACCCGTATTAAGACGTTTAGAAATTACTCCAAAATTTATAGAATTAATACCTCAAGAAAGTCAACAATTTACAGTGAAAGGCTATGATCAATATAAGGAAGAAATAAGTACAAATTCCTTGACTTGGCAATGTGAAGGAGGAGGAAATATTAATCAAAATGGATTATATAAAGCTAGTTATTATGACAAAGGAAAATACAAAGTTATTGTAAGTTCTGATTATAGTCCTAAATATAATAAAACTACTCGCAATATTTTATTTAATACTGGGGTAGGGATGAAAATATTAGGATGGATAATTTCTCCTGATTCTCATATTTTAGAAATTATTGAATTTTTGTTAAATGGCTCAAATTTTCCTCAATTATCACCTAATTATTCTAGTCAAAATCAATCTTTAATTTCTCCTTCATCATCAAATAATGATAGTGAAATTAATCAATATGATAATATCAATGAAGACTTTAATAATGAGAGTCAAATAACTGTTAATAATATTTCAGGAGGAGAAATTACAGTTAATCATCCTTTAGAAGATTGGTTTTTTGAAAATATACAAAAAAAGGTTTCTAAGTTTTTTTCATCGGTAGGTAAATTTTGTATAAATCAAGCGAATAGTTATGTAAATGCTACTGCCGAAGTCGAAGTTTTACCCGTTTTACGAAACATTGAAATTATCCCTTTTTCACCATCTATTATTGTGGGAAGTACAACGGAACTTGATATTATAGGATTGGATCAACAGGATGAGATTATTGCTATTGATGATGATTTGATCGAATGGGAAAGTACAGATGGAATAATTGATGATGGCTATTTATCTATTGAGGGATATAATGTTGAAAATATAGTTATTTATGTTCAAGCAAAATTAAATGATTTAATTGCCGTTACTCAAGTAGAAATTGAGCCAAGAAAGTTAACAAATACTGCTAATATTTCAGATAAAAATTCTTTTGAATTGAATGAATTAAAAATATTTAGTTTTAAACATTTTAATCATTTAATTATAATATATGTATTAAAAAAAATAAAATATATTTACCATAATACTAATAAAATTATTGATAATATAGAGCAAGAAGATAATGATAATATAGAAGAAAATATCTCGTCAGAATTTATGAATGAAGATGATGAATTATCCAATAATAATCATGATACTGAAGAAAAAGAGACTAATAATTTAGACAACAATATCTCGTCAGAATTTATGAATGAAGATGATAAATTATCCAATAATAATCGTGATACTGAAGAAGAAGATACTGATAATTTAGACAACAATATCCCGTTAGAACCTATTAATGAAGATGATGAATTATCTAATAATAATCGTGATACTGAAGAAGAAGATACTGATAATTTAGACAACAATATCCCGTTAGAACCTATTAATGAAGATGATGAATTATCCAATAATAATCGTGATACTAAAGAAGAAGAAGATATTAATAATTTAGATAACAATATCCCATTAAAACCTATTAATGAAGATGATGAATTATCCAATAATAATCGTGATACTGAAAAAGAATATACTAATAATATAAAAGAAAATGTCTCGTCAAAACCTATTAATCAATTTCAACATGATAATAATTTTACTCACACAAAAGACAAGAATAAAATAAAATATTATAAACAGCAAAAAAAAATAAATCAAGACTCTTTAAATTCTGCAAATAATAACGATATTTACCATGAAAAAGAGACTACATTAGTTGACGATCAAGATAAATTAAATGAATCAACTAATACACTTTTTATTTATTTGAAAGAAATTAGACGTATTCCTTTGTTAAGTCAAGAGGAAGAGGTTATTTTAGCAAAACAAATTCAATACTTAGTTGGTTTAGAAGAAAAACGTGAAGTATTGAAAAAAAAGCTAGAAAAAGAGCCTTCTAAAAGTGAATGGGCTGAAATGGCACAAATTAGCGAAAAAAATTTAGATATTAAAATTAGTCAAGGTGAAAAAGCTAAACGTAAAATGGTAGAAGCAAATTTACGTCTCGTAGTTTCTATTGCTAAAAAATACCTTAAACGTAATTTAGATTTATTAGATTTAATTCAAGAAGGTACTATCGGAATGCAAAGAGGTGTCGAAAAATTTGATCCCACCAAAGGCTATCGTTTCTCTACTTATGCTTATTGGTGG
>NZ_JBGSUU010000118.1:0-4594 GCF_041753295.1 Geminocystis sp. | reverse complement strand
AATAGAAAAAATCAACGAGAATATGATAAATATTTATATCAAGCAAGACATTTAATAGAGAACTTTTTTGCCAGATTAAAACAGTATAGAGCAATCGCTACGAGATATGATAAACGAAAAATAAATTTTAAAAGGAGGTATTTATTTAGCTTCAATCATAATCTGGCTTAATTGATGACACGCCCTAATCCTGAATTTTGTTCTCGATTAGAACGAAAAGTATCTAAAGTCACTCAATCTGAACAACCTATTGATTTAACAGAATTAATAGATGAACAACAAGAGTGGCAATTATTAAATTCATTTTTATTTTAGTTTCTATTTCCGCCTTTTCGAGAAAAACTTATTTTTTTGTACTGATGTTAATCTCAGTATTTTTTTTCATTTTTCATTAATTAAACAAAAATACATCATAACTATAATAATTATTGTAATATTTGCTCTTAAAACTACATACTTAATAAATAAAGCAATAATATTGTCGTAAAAATGATTAGTACCCACAACGGTCGCAAAAAATCCCTTCAAAGCAGTTTATTTGCAAATTTTCTCGATACTTTTAATAAAAACTTGATAACTATGAGAACAGTTTGAGGAGAGTGATAAATGAGGGGCGATTTTTTTTGAGTCCCGAAGTGAATAATATTCTCCCAGTAATTGTTTAAGTTCTTGCTTGGCTGAGTTTAAACGATCGGGATTACGGAATTTAGTTTGGTTTTGATGTCGTGTCAAACTGCCGGGTTTACGTTCTAAACCTTTTTCCACCGCTGCTAAATCACCTAAAAACCAAGATTCTAGTTCATGGCAGATAATGCGTATCAGAACTTTCGAGTTTCCTGCTTGTTGACAAATTTTTAAGAGTTCAGCTTTTAGGGTTTTGCAGTCGTGGGAATCTTGATCATGAACAATAACAAATTTAGTATCAAAATATTGAAATGCTTTAAGTTTGCGGGGAATAGATTGTGCTAAATCTTGTTTGCCTTGATGAGGAATACAGAGGAAAGTTTTATGACTGGGGATTAGTTGAGGCAAAATTTTTTCCAAGACTTCTTTCATGGAAGGTTCTTCCAATAAAAAAATTATATCGTAACTCATTATGGTGTAACCCCCTCAAACCAACCTTGATTCCAAAGAAAACCAGGTAAATCTCCCGCTTCAATCAGTGCTTTTAGGTTTTCATCGTTAACTGCCCTAGAAATTTGAGTAATTCCTTGTTTTTTATTTAACCAAAAGATACTCTCTAAAGGAACTGCGTTTAAAAAGTCGGGAGAATGGGTTGAAACAAAAACTTGACCACCTCGATCTGCGTAGTTGGCGAATTCTTCGGCTAGTTCTCTCAATAGGCTGGGATATAGTTGATTTTCAGGTTCTTCAACACATAAAAGAGGATGAGGTTTAGGATCAAATAATAAAATCAGGTAAGCAAACATTTTCATTGTACCGTCGGAAACATACCGATCGATGAAGGGATCTTTAAAGGCTTGATCTTGAAAACGTAGAATTAAACGACCATCTTCAGTATTTTTTGCTTCTACATGGGAAACTCCTGGAACTCTTTCCTTCATTTTGCTGAGAATTTTCTCGAAAATGTCACGATGTTCTTGGTAAATATACTGAGCAACTACGGCCATATTATCCCCAGTGGGTGATAGATGTTCCGCATAAAGAGCATCTTTACTACCTCTAGCTTCACTAATATGAAAATCAGAGACGTGCCAATTTTCAATGAGGGAACGAAAGCCACTAGCCGCCTTGAATCGTTGAAATTGCCCAAGTCCTTTGATCGCTAAAATATCCTGAGATTCTAGTTCTTGCTTTTCTCGTTCTAATTCTTCGTCAGTTTTGTCAAAATTTTCTTCGTTAGTGATGGCGTAACCCTTACCTAGTTTAAAATCGAGAAAATGATAGGGGCTACCATGTTCTCCCCGTTTGTAACGTAATATTTCCCGTTTGACGACAGGACGATTGTTTATTTCACCAATAATTAAGCTGTAGGTAACTAACCTTTCTTTATTAACAATGGTCATCCGAAACTGAAGTTCTATTTCAATGTCTTCCCCTTCTTTTCCTCTTGTTACCACTTCTTTATAACCGCCACGAACTTGGAGAGCTTGGCGAATATTATTTTTCAGGGCATCTCTGAGGAAGCCAAAAATATCAAAAAGAGTGGATTTGCCTGTGCCATTAGCACCAATGACGACGCAAAAAGCTGGAATATTTGTAATTTCAAAGGATTCAAAAAGACGGTAATTTTTTAGTTTAATAGAAACAATTTTCATAACTTTGTTTAATCCAAATAAAGAGCCGAAGAATCATCAGGTTTAGCATGAAGATATCTTTCCGTTACCGAAATAGAAGAATGCCCCAAAGTTTGCTGTACTAAATGTATAGGAGCCCCCTTATCCAGACTATGAGAAGCATGAGAATGTCTTAACCAATGGGGTGAAATTTTTTCTTCAAACCCAGCTTTTTTCCCAGCTTCTGCCACAATGTGATAAACCTGCTTACGATTGAGATGATGAGTACCTCGACTATTAACCTTTTGAGAATAAAAAACTGGATCATCTTTGGTTGCAATACAACCCTTTAACTTCATAAGTTCATCCCAAATGCCTTGCCCCAATAAAATCACACGGGTTTTACCCCCTTTGCCAAAAATTCTTATCTGCCCACCCACATCACGCTGTTTTAAATCACCCCAGTTTAAATCACATAACTCACTTGCTCTTAAACCCCCACTATATAACAACCTCAACATAACTCGATTACGCAGATTAGACTCCGCCGCAAATAAACGATTCACGAATTCTACCGTCAAAATCTTTTCTGCCAGACGCTCCTTAACTTTGGGAGTTCGAGCTAACTTTCCCACATTAACAGGTAAAACACCTAATTCAAAACCAAAAGTCAATAAACTTTTAAGCACAGCCAAAGCATTACGTTGACTAGCAGGAGAAACTGAACTTAAAGTTAACTGCCAAGACTGAATATCCATCAAAGTAACTTTTTCTATGGGTTTATCAACATGAGCTAAAAAAGAGTTAACATGGCGCTGATAATTAGCCACTGTATTAGGAGAACGTCCATGTAACCAAAGCTGAATTAATTGTTTAGTTGTTTCAAATGTTGTACTAGAATAAGACATTAGGATTATTTTAGAGGGATATTCAAGACTAAAGTGATATTCAAGACTAATAAGCCAACCTAGTATTATTTTATCTTTTAATTTTGAGAAATATTAACAATAAATAAAAAAGAGATAGATATATCGTTAACTGATCCTTTTTAGCTTATTTACTTTATTTTTAGATTTTCTATACTTTTTTTAATTCTCCCTGATATGTAAATATAGTTAAAATTTAATACATAAAGAACATCAAAAACAAAAAGACTGTTACAAAACTTTTGCACACAAGAATATCCTTTTGAAAATTCCTATTATTGGGCTGCTTTTGTTTGTCATGGATTAAGTTAAAAATTTAATTTGCATACTTTTTTCCCTTCAGTCTGATTAGTATATGTACCTCAAAAGACTTGACTTATGAGAGTTCAAGATTGGCCTGATAAAGTTATGTTGGTAGCTACTCCACAACCTAGGATGAATTTAGCCGAAGCAAGACATCGTTGTACTAACTACGATGATGTTTTAGATTCTCGTCGCCGTCGTGGTGAAGATTTAATTTATACCATTGTCAGGGCAAAAGCTGATCGCTTCGCTTAATCCGCCAAGCCTTGAATAATCCTCAAGAGTACAGTTGGTCTTAATTTGAGGTGGGTGAGGTTAACTCCATCTTTGAAAAAATTAAATCTATCTTTTCTTTCTATTGTTTCTTTTTTTCTTCAACAATTATTAAGTTGGGATGAATGTCAAATTATACTAGATAAATATTGTCAAGATTTAGAGTTACCTAATACTGCTGAAAGTCTGGTAAATATTCTGAAAAATTGTTTATCTAAAACTGGCGAAAAAGTTGATTTTAAATATCCTCAAAATGCGACATTAATCAAGTAAAATAAACATCTAATATTGATATTAGTCAAATTCAACTGTGGAATTCAATAAGCAATAGAAACGGGAACTATGCAAGGGTTTTAGAATCTGGACTTACGCAATAATAACAATATTGTGTCCCTATCGAGGCACGAAGCAATCTCTAAAACCTTGATTTTTGTTACAAATGCGTACCTCCCAAGAATTTATAAATGTTCTAATCATCTCGTTTGTTGCTATATCAAAAAATTTTTGATAAATTTATCGAAAAACTTGCATAAAAAACAAAACCTCTCCTGATAAGTAAGTGGGGATAAAAAAAAAGAGGATAAATGCTAAATTGTAAATATGTGTGAAAGAAAAACCTTACTTTATTACCTCGTTACCATCTTAGGTGCAGATAAATAGCTAACGAAAGATTTATGGATAATTCGTTGAGATACTCACCTCAATAAGCATTATTTTTATGGCGTTGCTGAATTAAAGTATGATTTTTAGATAAGGTGATGCCGAAGGCACGCTACGCGCACGTATCTTTATTACTCTCTTAAATTATCACAGAGGCGTGCTGTGTACCAGAGCCGACGAGCGATCGCTCGTAAC
>NZ_JBGSUU010000117.1:0-11939 GCF_041753295.1 Geminocystis sp. | reverse complement strand
ATACCTCCTTTTAAAATTTATTTTTCGTTTATCATATCTCGTAGCGATTGCTCTATACTGTTTTAATCTGGCAAAAAAGTTCTCTATTAAATGTCTTGCTTGATATAAATATTTATCATATTCTCGTTGATTTTTTCTATTCTTCTTTGGCGGTATAACTGCTGTTTTGCCTTGTTTTTCCAGTTTTTCAATTACTCTCTCATCGGCATCATAACCTTTATCCCCTAATAAAGTATCCCCTTCCAAATCCTCTAGTAAAACATCAGCACCATCAAGATCACACTTTTGTCCTGGTGTGAGATAAAATCCTGTAGCATTGCCAAGAGCATCAACGGTAGCGTGTATTTTTGTACTTAAACCTCCCTTACCAATGGCTTCTTCATTTTTATCCCCTTTTTTGCACCAGCACTATGCTGATGGGCTCTAACTATAGTTGAGTCAATCATGGAATATTCATTGTCAGCATCACGGTTTAAAACTCCAAAAATTTTTTCCCAAACCCCTTTTCGATTCCAACGACTGAAACGAGTATGAACCACTCGAAAATCTCCGAATCTATCAGGTAAATCTCTCTAGGGAATACCGGCTCGATATCGATACAAAACTGCTTCCACAAATAATCGATTATCTTTGGCGGTGACTCCTATAGTGCCAAATCTACCTGGAAGCATATCTTTAATTCTTTCCCATTGATCATCTCTTAAAGCACAACGAGGCATCTTCTTACCACAGGGTGTTTTTGTCAAAAAATTATTCAGATATATATTTTATCTTGTTTTAAGTTCTAATTGATGACACGCCCTAAAACCTGATACCTATTAAAACTTGACAGGTTAATGAGTGCGTCATGTCAGTTAAACCAGATCAAAATTGATTGATTTATCTTTTATATGTCAAAATGACATTGAGTATCAAGGGCTTTGGCTAATAATTTCATATACTGTCTATTATCAATAATATAAGAACCAAATCTTTCAAGGTGAGGATTTTGCATTTGAGCATCTAGTAATACAAATTGTTGTTTTCGCAAATGTTCTACTAATTTAACCATAGCCACTTTAGAAGCATCGGGAATATTAAAAAACATCGATTCCCCAATAAAAGCACCTCGAATAACAATACCAAGAATACCTCCTGCTAATTGATCATTTTGCCAAGTTTCAAAACTATAAGCCCAACCAGTGCGATTTAATTCTAAATAAATATCAATTAATTCTTCAGAAATCCAAGTAGTTTCTCTATTAGCACAACCTTGACAAACTCCTAAAAAATCTCGATTAATAGCTACAGAAAAATGATTTTTATTCAAAACTCGTTGTAAAGATTTTGGATAACGAAAACCCTCATCTAAGGGGATTAAAGTTCTTTGGTCACTAGAATACCATGCTAAAACATTGTTGTCATCCGCCATTAAAAAATTACCATGGGCGTATCCTTGAATAATAGAGGAAATATCTATCATAACTAATGAACCAAATATATATAATTTCTAATAAAGGAAACATATAATAATATTTAATCATGTCTCAACCTATTCCTCCTATTGTCTTACCTCCTGTAACAAATCCTGATGTTGAACAAACATGGCTTAAAGAGAGTTTACATAAATGGTTAAATGAAGAATTTATCCCTGAAATTATCAATGAAACCATTGCTTTAAGGGCAGCTCAAATCTTTATTCGTCAACGGTTAGAAGGAGAAAACGATCTCGGTTCATTAGTGATTGCTATTGTAATGGAAATGCAATCTTTTGATTTTCAGAAAAGTTTTTATAGTGAATTTGCCATCGCCAATGCTGTTAGTGATTTAATTCTTAAGAGTTTAGGCATTAACACTTGTTGTGGCGAAAGCTAGAAAAATAATTAGGAATGAGAAATTTTCGTTTTTTATTTTGAATTATTAACCGTCAAAATTAATTAAGTTTACATTTTTAATACTGCGTTTAAGTAACCCTGTAAGGACTTTACCCGGTCCTACTTCTATCACTTCTGAGATGCCTTGTAAGGGCAATTCTACCATGATTTCTCGCCAACGAACCCCCCCCGTCATTTGTGCAATTAATCGTTGTTTAATGGTGTCTGCGTCATGGTTGGGAGTAGGATCAATATTACTTAAAACTGGGATATTAGCAGTATTAAAAGTAACTTTTTCTAAAATTTGAGTAAATTCTGAAGCGGCGATAGCCATTAATGGAGAATGAAAAGCCCCTGAAACTTTTAAAGGCACGGCTAATTTGGCGTTTATTTCATTTACGGCGAAATCTACTGCATTTGGTTCACCTGATATAACTACTTGACCATCACTATTATCGTTAGCAATGACTACATTTTCTGTGGCATTTATTACCTTTTCTAATGTCTGTCTATCAAATTTCATTAAAGCTACCATTTTCCCCCCTTCGGCTTTATCCATCAACTCCCCTCGTTTTTGCACTAACTTTAAGCCTGTAGCAAAATCATAAACTCCAGCAGCATAAAGGGCGACATATTCCCCTAAGCTATGCCCTGCAACTAAATCAGGATTTTTCCCCTCTGCTTTCAATAAATCCACTAAAATAGTTTCGATGGTATAAAGACAAGGTTGAGTATAAAGAGTACGAGACAAAATTTCTTCGTCACCCTGACATATTTCTAACACAGACCAACCTAAAATGTCCTCTGCTTGTGCAAATTTTTCTTCGGCGATCGCCATAGTTTGTAAGTTTACACCCATGTTTTGAACTTGTGAACCTTGCCCTGGAAATACCCACGCTGTTTTAGTCATTTATGATAAAATTTTTCTCAAAGTGCCAACGCAATATTATATCATTTGAGTTCAGCATTATTGAAAAAGTGCACAGGTAGAAAGGTAAAATAGAGGATTGGAAAAACAGGAAAATTTTTTAATTCTCAATACCTATCTCCCCGTTTCCTTTTATCTCCTCTCTCCTATCCCCTAATTAATTATATGATTCCTGAAACTTTAGAAGACTCTATTTTACAAGCAAAATCAGCGTTAAAAGTAGCCTTAGATAGCGGTTGTAATCGCATTACCGTTGACTTAGTTATTCCTGAAATTGCTTTAAAAGCACACTATTTAGCCTTAGAATTTGCCGAATTTTTTAAAGATGAATATGGCATCGGTTTAAAAGTAATTTTTCCTGATACGGGTGCGGCTGCTTTGGCAAGAAGAGAATGGGGAGAAACGGATTTTAGAGTTACTGATATTGGTAGTAGTCGTACTCCTGTTGATATGAAGATTACTGAAACAGATCAACTTTTTTTGGTGGTTTCTCCTTCGGCGATAGAAGTTTCTTTGGTAGAAAAATTATGTAACCTCGCTGGCGATCGCCCTGTTATATTATTAATTCCTCAATTGGAAGACGTTTCCATCGTTGGCATTGGTTACGCAGCTAGACAATTAAGAGAAAGATTTTTAAGTATATTAGAATCTTGTTATTATTTTAGACCATTAGACTCCGCCGTGGTACTACGCACTTATCCTAATTTATGGCAAGTTTGGCAACAAGAAGAAGGAGAAGAAGACTATAAACTAATGGCTGAAGTATCACAAAAACCTTTAGGAGAAACATTAGATAGAATTTTAGCAGGAGAAAATGATGGAGATAGTAATCAAAAATCTAGTCTATCTTTAGGGTTTTTTGGCTCAATAAAAAGTTTCTTAAAAGCCTTAAGTAATTGATGATTAATCACTACTATTTTAAATATTTTCAGTAAAAAATTAACCCATGTTATATTAACAGAAAACTCAGTTTTAATTCCTAATAATTTTAATTTATTATTAAAGTCCAATGACGAGAAGAAGATTGATATACTTGAGCATTATGCCAACCAATTTGCGATATTATTTCTTTTATTTCATCTAAAGTTAGGGCAGCGTTTAGAGAATCTTTAAATAACTTTTTTTGACGAGGATTATAGTCTAAATTGGCTTGTTTAACTATTTCTTCAATATCATTTTCTGATTCAGGACGTAATAAATCTCTAATTAAAATACTACCATTAGACTTAACAACTCGATCAATTTCTCTAAATAAATCTAAAGGGTTAGGGATATGATGAACTAAACTATTTGACATCACAATATCAAAACTATGATCATCATAGGGCATTTTTTTGCCATCAACTAAAGTTAAAGTAATTTGTTGAGATTTACCTGCTTTTTCAATATTTTTACTAGCTAATTTAAGCATGGATTCTGCTAAGTCAACGGCGATAATATGCCATTGCGGTTGTAAATCTGCGAGAATAATAGGAATTTGTGCTGTACCTGTACCAATATCTAATACTTTTGCTTTTTTTTCTTTTAATTTACTTGTTAATAAGGCAAAATCAGTATTAACATCAGTAAAATTCATTTGATCATATTCATAGGCTTCTATATCATTATCCATTACTTCTGGTTCTAAAATGCGATCAATCATAATTTTAAGAATTAAGAATTTTTCACTATTAACTATAAAGGTATTATTCCACTAGGATTAAGGGGGAATAAATTACCATAATAATCTTTTTTTATCATGTTTAAATCATAGGTATTTTTTATGTCTAATAAGTTATTAATATCATCTAAATATCTGCTCAAATTTGGATAATTTTTGATCATTTTTACGCTACATTTAAACAAGCTATAATAAACTATATCGAAACGAATTAAAGTAGTAAATAACCGAATATCAGCTAAAGTAAGGTTATTACCACATAAATAACGATTATTCGTCAAATTTCCCTCAATTTCATCTAATATCCCAAATAATCCTTTACAAGCCTCTTCATAAGCTGATTGAGTTTGAGCAAAACCGCAACGATAAACACCATTATTTATATGATGATAAATCTTTTCATTCCATGGATCAATTTCTATTTTTAAATCATCAGGATATAAGTTTAAATCCGCATTTTTAGCGAATTGATTAAACTCATTATTCAGTAAAATAATTATCTGGCTACTTTCATTATTAACAATAGTTTTTGTTTTTTTATCCCATAAAACTGGAACGGTACAACGTCCTTTATAATTAGGTTTAGATAGTTGATAAAGTTGCCGTAAGGTTTGACAATTTTCAGAAGTATTTTCCATTATCCAACCTCCTTGATTTACCGCAGGAATAACAAAATTAACCTCTATAACATTTTCTAAACCTTTTAATGTCCTTACCATTAAAGTACGATGCGCCCAAGGACAACTTATGCCAACATATAAACTATAACGCCCTGCTTCTGCTGTATAAATACTATCTTTTTCTTGACTAATCTGATGACAAAATTGACTTGATGGGCGATTATAACTACCTTTATCATTACTAGGTGCTAAGTTTGACATCATCAATAACCATAATTTTTGCCAAATAAATCTACCCGTAACAATAAGAAAAGATGTCGGTAAAGATTGATTTTGTTTTGTCATGATCAATTATGCCCTAAAAGTGAAAAACCTCTGGGAGTCTTGCCATGTTTCGACCCCAAAGGTTTCTCTATTTAATTCTCTCACACCAGTAGTGGACTTTTAATCCCCTATGGTTGTTATTGTATCTCTTTTCTTTTTTTCTGTCAAGTCCTTAGAGAAATTTTTTAAATAATCCTCTAAAACTATTGAAAAAAGTATGCTTCGGTTAAAATATTTGATGAAATTTTGATATTAGCTTTCCTAAAGATAATGTCATTATTGTACTATTTAGGCATTGTGGACTTTCAAATTCATAAAAATAACCGATAATCTTTGTTGCTTTTTTGAAAGTAGATCTCTTGCAAAATAAAAAGTAAAATCTATTTTAGGATGGAAAATGTTAATTTCTTAACTCATTACTCATTACTCATTACTCATTACTCATTAAGTATTACTTATTTCAATTATCCCATTAAAATGACATTATCAATGACATGAATTACGCCATTATCAGCTTCAATATCACCCATAATAACCGTGGCATTTTTCACCTCAAAACCGTCACTACAGTCAATGGAAATGGGCGCGCCTTCAACGGAAATAACTGAATTAACTTTTGCTAAATCAGCTTTCATTAATTTTCCTGACACCACATGATAGGTTAAAATTCGGGCTAGTTGAGGAATATTTTGCAGTAAAGTTGTAATTGTGCCAGGTGGGAGTTTGGCAAAAGCTGCATCCGTAGGTGCAAAAACGGTAAAAGGGCCTTCGCTTTGTAATACATCAACTAAGTCAGCGGCTTGTACTGCGGCGACTAATGTTTTAAAATTATCGTTACTAACGGCAATCTCGACTATATTAGGCATTTCTAATTTATCTCCTTTTATAATAATGTAGGTTGGGTATTACCCACCTTCAAGGGTGAATTTTGGTTGTTGATGGTTGTTTGTAATTTGTGATGTGATCATTAGACATCTCTAAAAAAGAAAATTAAAATAAATTCTTGTTTATAAATCATCAATTATTATCATTATTCCCTATTCCTTGATGGATGTAAGAAATATATTGTGGGCATTGCCCACCCTACGGTTTATGGTAATATCTATGATGGATGTTATCGATAATCTGAATTCTAAACATCTGACAAACGAGCTTCAGGGCGTTTAAATCTATCCATTTGCATCTCAAAAAATTGACGATTTTTCATTAAATGTTTGGGATTCTTGTCATCAAGGGGATATAGTAAAGCTGTTCTTAGAGCTTGAATTACGGCTGAGGTTACATTATACATTGAGCGTTGAAAAGTTACCCCTAGTTGAATTAACATATCATCTTCTCCTCGACAATGTTGTTGATAATATTCCACAAGATAAGGCGGTAAAAAGTGCAACATATCATCCATTAACAAAGTAGGGGGGATTCCAGCGCTACCGACAGGAAAGACATCAGCATAAAGGATACCATAATGAAAGTCTTTTTGTTCACTAGGCACTTGATTAGCTTGAGCATTGTAAGATTTTGTACCTCGAAAAGGAGAAGTGCGATAAAAAACGGCTTCGACATAAGGTAATGCTGCTTCATAAAGCCAAGTAAATCCTTTTGATTTAGGGATAATTTCATAGCATTTTCCTTCTACATATATATGATGATAAATTGGCCTTCCTGCGATGGCAAATATACCATTTACCAGAAAATCCATCGCTTCTTTTACCGTTGTCATCTTTCCTTCGTCATATAAGTCTGACATTTCAAAAAAAACGGGCGCCATGACTTCCCAAAATAATCCTAAGTTACTATAATAAGATGCTTGACGTACTTGTTCTAAAAACATTTCAGGGAATAGTTTATATAAACCAGCCATGACGGGATTACCTTTAAAGTAGGCTTTGATGGCAACATCAGCGTTAGCTTTATATTCATCACTATCGAGATAAGCGTCAAATTTGCCCATACCCATATCTCTACCATGCCATAACATCGCCCTCATACAAGCCTCAGCAAACTCCATATTAATGCGATCATGTAATAAATGATGTACTAATTTTGGCATTTTAGTAGTTTCTCCTTTTTCCATGAAGGCGAGTAACTCAGGATGTGCCGTTGCTTCTCCTCTCCATATTCTTAAATCGGCGCTATCACCTGCGTAATGATTAGGCAAATCCAGATATTCTTGGGAGATGAAATATTTAAAGAAGGGAAGAGGATTGATAAAAACTCTCTCGGCGATGTAGAGTAAATCTCGCCAATAAAAATCCATCGGCACAGCGTATGCTTTATAAATACCGATAATTTGCATTAAATTTTCTGGCGTATCTGGTAACATTGAACCACCAGCTTCTAAACGATGGATAATATCAGCAAATTGGTGAGTTGATGGGGGAATTTTTGTTGCAGTTTTCATCATAGTTAGTGGTTAGGGAAATTTAGAATTTAGAATTTAGAATTTAAAATGAAAAGTCACAAATTATAAATCATCAATGACTAATGAAGAATCATCCATTATTAATTGTTAATTGTTAATTGTTAATTGTTAGTTATTACTTAACATTGCGATCGCTTCACTGGTATTTAGGCTAACATTAGTTAAAAAGGAAGGTTGTAAGCCAAAGAAAATGATAACTATAGCGAGTATAACCCCAGAAAGATGCTCAAAAAGTTTAACTTTCGGTAAATATCCCGTTTTATTCTCCATTCTGCCAAAAAAGACACGATTTAAGAGGATAACAAAGTAAACTGCCGTTAAACCTGTTGCAATTAAGCAAATGAGAGTATAAACAGGAAAAACAGTAAAACTTCCTTGAAATGATAGAAATTCCCCGATAAATCCTACCATACCCGGAATACCAGCACTTGCCATCACTGCTAAAATCATCAAACCGCCGACAAAAGGTAAGCCACGATAGGGATTCATCAACCCATGTAATTTTGATAATTCTCTTGTACCCGTTTTTTCTTCGATGATACCAACAAGATGGAATAATAAAGCTACGATTAAACCATGAGCAAACATTTGACAAATTGCTCCTAATATGCTTAAAGATGTACTTGCTGCAACAGCTAACACCACAAAATTGATATGCGCTAGAGAAGCATAGGCTATCATTTTTTTGATGTCTGTTTGAGAAATAGCGACTAATGAGCCGTAAATTGCACTAATAACTGCTAAAAAAGCTAAATATGGTGATATATCACCCCAAACGTCAGGAAATAGTTGTAAACCAAAACGGATTAAGCCATAAGTGCCAAGTTTTGAGATAATTCCCCCCAACATCATTGATAGCGGTGTAGATGATTCTGTATAAGCATCTGGTAGCCATGTATGAAGAGGAAAAATAGGAATTTTGATGGCAAAACCAATGACGACAGTTAGCAATAATAAAATTTGTTTGGCTTGGGGTAAGACTCCTGTTGTATTTTTATCAAAATCAAAAGTATTGCCATCGGTGAGGAAATTTAAGCCTAAAAATGCCGTTAAGACAAAGATGCCAGAAAAGGCGGTATAAAGTAAATATTTAGTGGCTGCATAATTACGTTTATCTCTTCCCCAAATTGATATTAAAAGATAAATTGGTACTAATTTTATTTCGTAAAAGAGGAAGAATAGTAATAAATTTTGGGCGATTAATGCACCATTTACGCAGGTAGTTAATAGGAGAATTAAAATATAGTAAAGTTTGGGTTTATTTACAGCATTTTCTTTTGTTTCTCCGTTATAAATAGCAAGGGTAATTATTAACCCATTTAAAATTACTAAGGGTAAGGATAAACCATCAACGCCGACAGTATAATTTAACCCTAAAAATGGTAACCATTCTAAATAAGTTTGATGTTGAAAACTACCATTAGTATAGTCGAATTTAATGGCTATTAAGAGACTAATAAGAAAGGCGATACTACTAAAAATAAGGGCAATATTTTTATGGATATTACTTTCTTTTTGATTAGGTAAAATTCCTATTATTAACGCCCCAATAATCGGCAAAATTAGTGTTAAGTTAAGCATTTGTTTATGATAATAGATTTAAAATTGATGTCACTTTGGTGTGCAAAAATTCTAGTTATATATTTGTTATGTTAATTGAGGTTATTTTTAACGATAGGTGATGAAAAATGTAAAAGTTAGATTCTTTTTAATCTAAAAATTATGACTTTTTTCTTGTTAGTTACACAATTTTTACTTTAACTTATTAAGCTAACTTTAACTGTGGCTAAATCATAGTAACCACTCACAATTTTTATTCTCTGCTATTAATTGAGCTATAACAGAGAATTTTTTTAGGGTTTCTACTTGCAGTTTTAACATTAGCTTTTCTGGCTGTTAGTAAGTCTTTTATTTTTTCATGATTTTAGTATATTTTAATTGTTGACAGTTTATTAATTCCTTTTAATTTGTATTAATTTTTAAGGAATTTAGTTTCTATTAAATATCTGACTTTTTATTTAGTTAAGCCGAATATTATTGATACAAAAACTAATCCTAAAAGAATTGTTAAAACATATAATTGAGATTGTCCAGATGTGCTATATTTTAAAGCCTGTCCTCCAAAAATAGTACTTAAACCTACTAAATTTACTGCACCATCAACTATATATTTATCAAACCAGTAAGCTAATTTTGCGGTGAAATTTACTATGCCCACAATTGTTACTTTATATATGTCTTGAATATAAAGATCATAAGCGAAGAAATTTCGGATAAATTCGGGTATAATTGTTATGGTTTCATCTATCGCTTTTTTACTGTATATTATTATCCCTAATCCGCCTCCTATTAATGTTGATAAAGTGAAGAATATTCCTAATTTTATATCAAAATCAATGAGGTTAAATTGTTCTAAAATTAACGGTAAATGTAAGGTAACGCCTGTTAATATCATCATCGGTAAAACCATCGCCCACAATACTTCAGGCGATCGCACTGTCATTTGTTTTGATTCACCGAGAAATATCAAGGAAAAAGCGCGTAAAAGACTAAAAGCTGTCAAGGCATTGACTAACAGTAAAACAACGAATAACCATGATTGAGTCGCTAATAATTCATTGCCAAGACGGGGAAGAATCGAAAAAGCGCCCAAAGGAGGAAAAGCTACTAAACCGAATGTGCCTACTAAGAAAGATATGCCAGAAATAGGACGACGAGACCATAAACCGCCTAATTGAGTTATATTTTGAGTAATGTTACTAATAATAATAGTGCCGATACTCATGTAAAGTAAAGCCATGGCAACGGCATAAATGACGATTAACAATAAAGCGGTGTTGGGGTGATTACTACCAACGGCGATAAAGACTAAACCCATATAAGCACTTACAGTATAAGAAAGCACCCGTTTTATGTCAATTTGGGCGATGGCAATTAATGATGATAACACGGCGGTTATAGCACCAATGGCAATTACTACGGTTGAAGTGATGGGAGAAATCATTAAAAGTGGTTGTAACTGAATAAGCACATAAGCACCAACTGCCACAACGATAGCATTACGGAGGATAGAAGCAGGTAAAGGGCCTTCCATAGCCTCATCTAACCATAATTGTAAGGGAATTTGCGCACATTTAGCGATGGGTCCTGCGATTAAAGTTAAACTGAGTAAAGTGGCAAAAGTAGGATTAATATTGGCAGTTTGCGCCCAATTTCCCATATCCGTATAATTCCAACTACCTGTTAAAGGATAAATGGCAATTACACCCATTAATAATAGAATATCCCCGACTCGTTTTGTCCAAAAAGCATCCCTCGCACCTGAAATAACTAAAGGTTGTGCAAACCAAAAACCTACTAATAAATAAGTGCCAAGGGTGAGAATTTCTAAATAAACATAGCTAAAAAATAGTGAGTTACATAAAGCTAAACCGCACATTCCCGCCTCGAAAAATCCCATCAGTGCGTAAAATCTCGCCCATCCCCAATCCATTTCTAAATAACCGATAGCGTAGATTTGACATAAAACATTTAACCCTGTAATTAAAGCTAATGCACCAACGCTGATAGCGGAAATTTGTACGTCAAAAGAAATATTTAAACCTGCGGCTTCTAACCATGAAAATCGTAATTCTTGAGAAGGATTATCCCAAATTTGAGATAAGGCGATGACACTGTGAATAAAGGCAAAAGATGTCATCAAAATATTAATGTAACCAGCAGGGCGCGATCCTGTTTTCCGTATAACACCGGGTGACCATAATAAGGCAAATAAGCCTCCAATTAAGGTATAACAAGGAATAAATAAAATATTTTCACTAAAAAAATTCATAGTTATTAATTAATAATCACAGTAAATTTAGCTATTGGATATTTTGGAAGCTATATTATTGATTTTTATGTATTCATAATAATTAATCAATAGATAAATGTCAATGATTATTAGAAAAAAAATAATAAGATTTAGCTTCTATGTCGAAAGAAGCCCCACACTTTGTTTTCAACAAAAAATAAATCAAACAAGTGTGGGATGAATTTCGACAGATAAATAAACGTTCTATCTTGTCACAACGGTTGAAAATTCTGATAAGATAAGAACAACCGCACACGGGCGGATAATGGCGATAACCAA
>NZ_JBGSUU010000116.1:0-8526 GCF_041753295.1 Geminocystis sp. | reverse complement strand
CTGGATCTATTTTTTGACACCAGCGATTAAAACATGGTGGCATTGATGAAGATGTTGTTTCTTTCATTTTGACCTAAAAACGTTATAATACAAAAATTATAACCTAATTTCTTTTATCGTTTTGTTTAAGTACCGCTAAATGTATTGAGGCTATTATTCAATTAGCTTCGGTGGGTTTAATTCCTAGTAATAAGTTAAAAATTTTATTTATTGATGCCGATGAAACTAATGGTAATTTACAGCGATCACAAAACAGTTTCAATCTGTATCAAAAATGTTATCAGTTATTAAAGGGAAAACACCAAGAATGCCCTTGGATGACTACTAATATTGAATCTTACGGGGTTTGGTCGCCTTTTACCAAAAATAATGCCGATCGCCAATTAGGATCATTTTTTTCCTATAATACCCTCAAACAAACTTCTCCATCTTTGGCTAATTTATTCGATGTTTTATATACCGAAGATGAGCGTAAAGTCTCTTTAGAAGTAGGTTTTAGGGGGCGCCCCGCCATCGGATCGAGTATTATGACTCAAATAAACCTTGAACGACTAGAAGAAGAACCTTGGCGAAGTCTTATAAATGAAATAGAAAATAACGCTGGTGGTGGCGGTAACGCTAAAGTTTTATTATGTGGCTCAATATTCGGCGGTACAGGTGCTTCAGGTTTACCAACCATTGGACGATTAATTGCCAATAAACTTGAAAAAGACGGCGTTAGAGATCGAGTAAAAATTGGTTGTATTTTCGCTTTACCTTACTTTAATTTCCCTAAAGGTAACGCCAATGAGCAGGTTTATGCAAGTTCAGATAGTTTCTTACTTAATACAGAAGCCGCTTTAAGATATTACAAAGAACAAGCACAACAATTTGACACCAAATATTTAATCGGGAATCAAAGTTTTGAAAAATTAGGAGATTTTAGCGTTGGGAAAGATACCCAAATTAATCGCCCTCATTTCGTAGAACTTTACGCAGGTTTAGCCGCCCGTCATTTTTTCTGTGATGAGCCTCAAAAAGGTGTTCATATTATGAGTCGTAATGAAGCGGGAATTCTTAAATGGGATGATATACCTCAAGTAGAGGAAGTAAAAACAAAATTAGTCAATGCCGCCCGTTTTGCTTTCATCTGGTTAGGGGATTTTCAAGATCAGTTACAGCTGGGCAGAAATCAAGGAATTAGAGAATTAAATGGTTTGGCTTGGTTTGATAAATTCTTTCAAGGGGGGGGAATGTTTGGTATGAAAACTAGAAGACATTTACCTGATTTAAGCGATTCTGCGCAACAGGAGGCCATAAAAACTATTAACGCTTGGTGTGAAGACTTTTTGCGATGGTTAAGAGATATTCATTATTGCGATAACGAACGCATACAGCTATTTAAAGCTAGAGAATATTTCGTTGATGTCAAAAATTTGAAACCTGAAAAATTAGGTGATCTATTATGGGATGACTCTCGTACTAAAGACATTTTAGATCAAGATACCGCCGTGAATCTTAAAAATACCATCGGTGATTTAGATACTAAAAATTTTGGCGAACCAAATCAAGGAGTCTCTGGATTAGCGAAAGCAGTATATATCACCTGTAAAGTATAAAGTAGAGAGTGTTAAAAAGTTTTTGGGTGAAGGTAGCCTCATTGGTAAAAAGCCACAGACACAAAAATTCGTAAAACAGGCATCTTGCTTGTGACTAAATATCCTCAGAAGGCTAAAGCCTTTACTACAAACTAATTAAAAACTATGGCAGATTTATTACTATCCAAATTAAAAGACGATACTAACATCACCAGAGGACAACCAGGACAATGGGAAGGTAAAGGAGATAATGCTTTTCGGGATGTAGCCGATAGTCTCGATTATCAAGCACCTGGAGCGATTAGAAGCGTTAGTTCCGTACCTACTATGTGGGCTCGTCCTCTCATTACGGAAATGGCACTCTATGACACAAATCATCCCATTCATAAGCCTATGATGGCACAATGGCGAGGGATGATGGCGGCCATAGCCTTAGCGGAAGTAGAAGGATTCAATTTAAAAGTACAATTTTTGGATTTATCAGCTCAACGATTCCAACCCTTCGGAGATGCCTTATATCAACTGATGCCCGAATCCAATAATGCCATTTATACCAGAGAGAAAAAAAATCCTTGGGAAGAAGTTTATGTTTTTCTGTGGAATGGTAAAGCCGTGGGGATGAGTAGCCCTAGCACCCTAATTTGCCCCTCTGAAGAAGGAAAATGGGACGGGTTACGGTGGTGGGTAAATGGAATGTTAGTTAGCCCTGAGCCTTATTTAAACCAAGAATCCAAAGATTTATTATGGCGTTGGTTAGAAAATATCCAAAATAATATTATCACTTATCAAGGTAATGCGATCGCTCTTAATCGGATCATCGGTTTAATTTCTCAATTCCGCAACGATTTACAAGTCAATGATCAAGGTGTACCGCCTTTAAACCTTAGCACTAATCCTAACTTTTTCGGAGAACAAATTAACAGAGGAGCATTAATATTACTCAATAATCCCATCAAAATTCCGCCTAAACCGTCTAATGTGCGCATCATACCTAGTGCCATCAAATCTAATACTAAGCCTTTGATTATCATTGACGAGAACATCGCTGATTTTTGGGGGCAACCGAAACAGAATATTTGGATACATAGAGATCGTACTTTAGCCTCCTTAAATGTTCAAGATCTCAAAAATGGTACATTAGTTTGGGATGATGTAAACTGGATTACCTCTGAAGATTTATTCTTAGAAGAATTAGGATTTTTAGATTTAGAAGACGCATTACCTGGGGGATTATTACCAAAAACAACTTTACCCATTATCTTTAACGGTGAAAAAGTTACTCCTTTAATTCCCTTAAATCCCATTTTATTGCAATACTTCACCCCCGAAGATCTCATCAGTAAAATACAATTAGAACCTTTTAATAATATAAACGGGCAAGGTATTCGCTTAACTCTTTCTATTCCCTTATCAGGTATAGCTAATCAACAACAATTTCAAGGGTATCGTCTTCAAAAAGAATATATCCTCAAGGAAGAAAACGCCATTAAATATTTACCCGTGTTGACTGTTTGGCCTAACTTTCGAGCGAAAAATTGGAAACAATACTATACTTTCTACTACGATGGTGATTACGGTGAGGAAACTTTTAAGGTTTATTTTCCTAACCAACAAGCCCGAACCTTTAAAGCTCCTGATGGTACTGGATCTTACCAACTTTCAACGGTGCAGGAAATGCCAACCTATGTAGTTTGTAAGGATAGCTATTACAAAGACATTGGCTTAATTTTACTAGCAACGCCTCCCGAAATTAACTCACGGGGTACATGGCGAGTAGGGGTGGATTTTGGTACATCTTTTACTAACGTTTATGTCAAGGGAGAAAATAGTGGAGATTTTGAATTAAAGATCAATAATGAATTACAACTAAATATAACAGAAAGCCCTATTGGTACTCGTTTACCTGCTTTGATTGAAAGTTTCGTGCCTGATACATTTTTACCCTCAGAAGAGCCTTTACCATTATGTACCGTACTTACGACTAAAAACGGTGAAGATAACGGAGAACTGCAACCAATTTTAGACGGGCGTATTTATATCCCCGATCCCACGGAATTTGATCCCAATAAACAATGGATAAAATTAGATCTAAAATGGTCAAATCTCAAATACTCTAAAGTTTTCTTACGTCACTTATCTTTGCAAATATCAGCTTTAGCAGTTCAAGCGGGAATGCATACCATTGAATGGTGTGTATCCTACCCTAGTGCTTTTTCTAATACAAATATGACGACATTTCATCGTAATTGGGAAGAAATCGCCGAAGAATTAAAGCCAAAAACAGGCATAACTTATTCTTGCCCTACCATTGATGATAATCAGCGTTTTTGCACGGAAAGTGTGGCATTAGCTCAATATTTTAACGACAAGGAAAAATATCCTTTGATTCGTAATACTTGTATTGATATGGGTGGTGGTACTTCTGATATATCTATTTGGGAAAATCGCAAAATAGTTTATCAGTGTTCGGTGTTATTCGCCGGGAGAAATATTTTTTCGGAAATTATCGCCATGAACCCCCGTTATGCCCAAAAATTGATGAAAGAATTTACTCCCAATGATTGGACAGGTTTAAGTGAACATTCTATCATGACGAATATTGATGTAGCTTTACGTCATAAAGCTGAGGAATGGTTAAGTAAAAAACGTATTTACAAAAATGAAGATGAGTATTTTCAGCGTTTAGTTACCCTCACAGCTATAGGAGTAGCAGGACTGTATTATTATGTGGGCTTAATTTTGCGAGTGCTTCATGAAGATGGCAAATATAGTAAAGAACAGATAACCCCTGTTTATATTGGCGGTAATGCTTCTCGTTTCTTACATTGGCTTTCACCAACAGGTAAATTTGATCAAAATACTGAGTTTAATAAACTGCTTAGTTTGATGTTAAGTAAAGGTTCTGGTTTCAAAGACACTAACGAAAAAACCAGATTAAGCACTCGTCCGAAGCATGAAGTAGCTTGTGGTTTAGTTCTCAGTCAAACAGAATTAACGGGAATGATTGATGATACCGAAAAACAACCTATTGCAGGAGAAAATTATTATGTAGAATATCATGATGATGACGAAGAATTTAAAGAGGAAAATAATTGGCAATCTCGCTTCCATTTAGAAGGTAATATTACCAATTTTGATATTCCTAATCTTAATCACCTAGAAGAATTTTTATATGAGTTTCATGCAGGAATAAAAGCCTTAAATATTGAAACCATAAAACCCTTAGCAAAATCAGATTATAAACCTCAAAAACCCCTAGATAAAAATGAAGAAAATTCTCCTCAAGAAGATAAAAATAGTGAATTATGGGGTGAATTAAGATACCACCTCGAAAATGAACTATTAGACGTAAGAGGAGATGCCAAAAATATCAGAGAAAAAACTCCTTTTATTATGGGTTTAAAATCTTTACTTCATGTTTTAGGCAGACGATGGGCAGATTCCTATAAAGATTAATTATCCTATTTATAACCCCAATTTTTTGATAATATCCCTAGTCTAATTTTACGGAATACTATTCAAATGCGGGGTTAATATAATTAACAAAAGTTGATAAAATTATGGTTTTAGTTAATAAAAAAAATTGTCCAATTTGTGGTACTGAATATGTTAATAATCAAGATAAATGTAAAAAATGTAAATGGAATTTAAACCTATATTTAAGGGAGCAAAAATTTTCATCAGAGCAAATTATTCGCTATGCAGAAAGTTGGGCGAGAAATACTCATCAAGTTATTCATCATTATCGAAATCAACGAAATGAATTGAGGAAAAAAATGGAAGAATTACCCAATTTTATGCAGGAATTATTTGAGCTTAAACTCCAAATTTCAACCCTAGAAAAGCAAATAAATAATTTATCAAATCAAGATAGTCAATCTAGGAATTTGAAAACAGAAATTTTAGCAGATTTAGATAGTCGAATTAACAAAATTGTAACGGAATTAGTCAAAGATTTATCAAGAGAAAATTTATCAACTTTTGTAGCAACTAATGAGCCTGTTATACCCGATATTGTTACCACAGAATTTATTGATAATAACATCAATTTATCTGAATCAATCACTTCTAATCAAGAAATAGATCACTATGAAAAATATATAATTACTCAATATTATAATAACCCTAGTTTTTTAGTTGATCATGCCTATAAAGTTACTCCGACAAAAAAAAGTTTAGAAGATATTTATATGAATAAAGCTAGTGAAATTATTTTTCAAGACTCGAATCAAAGTGATTATTGGATTGTGGAGTTAGAAAGTGGTGGTTTTTGTTTATTACCAGACTTAAATTTGAAAATTAATACCAATCTTAAAACCATTAAAACTATTTTTGAATTACGAGGTTATCAAGATCATTTATCTAAAAATTTTCAAGTTATTAAAACTGCTAAAGTTCATGAAGTTAATCAAAATCAATGGCAGTTAATTGACAGAGGTATTTTACAATTTTAATTATTAATTATTAAGAGGTTATGATGAAAAAAAAAGTTATTACATTAATTATTTTAGGTTCTTTTTTCCCTTTCTTTTTTACTGGTTGTGAGTCTAAAAGTGGAAATAGTCAACAATTCCAAATCATACAAAAAGCCTATGAAACTTTTGCAAAAAATATAAAAGAAAATGGAACATTATTAACTCAACTTAAAGAAGAAAGTGAGACACAACCTATTCCAATAGAAATTTTACAAACAACAAAAAATTTTCAAGAAGTTTCTAATAATTTTAATAATTTCCAAAGTAAAATTAAAGAGTTTGAAAATCAGGTAGAAAATGAAGAAATCCCTATTGATGATGACAAGAAAGAAAAAATTAAGAGTTATTTAGGCAAGATAAAAAATCAATTTAATACAACAAAACAATCTCCAACGATAGACAATATTATTAAACTATTCGAGGATGGTAAATTAGAAAAAACAGAAATTTGTAATGATATTCAAATACCCTTAGGAGTTTTTGATAGTAAAGAAGATGAAAATTGCGGTAAATTTAATATAAAAACCTACATTGAGTTAAAAAGATTTTTATCAGAGCAAAATAAAATAATTGAAGAGAATATTGAAGAAATAAATAGGTTAGTCAATAGTAATTTATATCAAAATAATAAACTATTAATAGCTATAATAACCAGCTCAGTTTTAGGACTAGGAATTATTGGTTCATTTATTTGGATTTATTTATTAAGTAAAAAGAATAAACAAATTATAAATGAAATATTAAGTCAAAAAGAGAAGATAAAAAATTTAGAGAACAAAAATGAGACACAAAAATCTGATATTCAACAATTAGAAAATAAAATTAATGAATTAGGGAAATTAATTGAAAGAGAATATTCTCAAATTCAATTACATTTAGGAGAATTAGACTATAAAATAAATGATCTTTCATCTAATAGTAATCAAAATAGAGAAAACCCTCAACAATTATCATATTCTCAATCTACTTACGAACAAACTTATCCTCCACTACCTGAAGATGTAAGATTAACAAATTTATATAGAGAAAATCCTCAAGGTTTATTACAAAATGCCATTCGAGTTAGTATGACAAAAGAAACGGTTAATAAAGTGTTAGCAGGTACATGGGAAGGTTTAATTGAATTAGAAAGTAACTCTCGTCAGGGAGAATTTTATATTGTGTCTAGTAATAGTGGGGAATCTTATTTATTTTTAGATCCAAATACTCTATTTAATACTCAAATATTACAACAAATTAATAAGTCACAATTGTTTATTTGTAATGGCAGTTTATCTCAAAAATTAAAAGGTGGTGATATTAATATCATCAAACCTGCAATTGTTGAAAAAAATATTGAAAATAACTGGGTATTTGTTCAATCAGGAGAAATAGATTTACTGTAATATAAAATAACTTGTAATTAACAAAAAAATGTAATTTATTGAAAATGTTAAAACGTCTTCTTCTTTCAGTTATTCTTTTGCTTATATCATCCATTGCTATTGCTTTACTAGTTTATCTGTTTTTTCCTCGTAACAGTCGCTATTTAGAAACTAACTGTATAGCTACTGAAAAAGGAAGTGTAGAATGTGAAATAAAAAATAAGATAAATAGCGGTAAAGGTACATTTCCTATGAAAGCCTGTGGAACAATTGTCGTTATTTGTCCTGATGGGGAACATATTAAAACCTTCTGTACTGGTACAGTTGCCCCTCAAGAAACGAAAAATATCGTTATCAGTGATTTCTATCCGCCAATAAAAAATTTTGGTAGTTGTCAAAATTTTGAAATAAGAGATTACGATAGTTTTGTACCTACTAATTAATTATTAGAAACTAACTGTATAGCTACTGAAAAAGGAAGTGTAGAATGTGAAATAAAAAATAAGAGATATAGCGGTAAAAGTAGATTTTCTGGGGAAGCCTGTGGAACTATTGTCGTTATTTGTCCTGACGGGGAACATATTGCGAACTTCTGTACTGTTATAGTTGCCCCTAAAGAAACGAAAAATGTTGTTATCAGTGATTTCTCTCCGCCAATAGAAAATTCTGGTAGTTGTCAAAATCTTGAAATAAGAGATTATGAGGCTTTTGTTCGTACTAATTAATACACTAATCAATTAAACCTGAAATAAAATTATCTTTATACTAAGTTATGACTGAAGATATAATTCAAAATATATCAAATTCTGAACCACTCAATCAGATTTATCACAAATTCCAAGAAGTAGATAAAAAACTCAAAGAATTAGAAAAAGCTACTCAAAAAGTTATCGTTACTGGTGGTAAATCTCACCCTCAACCAAAGCCGATAAATGTTACTGAAGAAGAGTTAATTAATATTTATAATTATGCCGCTCTATAAAACTTACTCAAATCTACTCATAAGAGTAAATCCCCACTCTTCATGGGATGGACGTTCACTTCCTGCTTCACCGAATCCTTAATAGACTTGCCACTAAGTTGGTTTGACTCTCCACAGGCTTTACTTCC
>NZ_JBGSUU010000115.1:0-50900 GCF_041753295.1 Geminocystis sp. | reverse complement strand
AATTAGAGTTTGTAACTGTATAATACTACCCTGTTTTTTGAGCAAAAATGCCTAAAACTACGCACTTTTTTATTAACTTAACGATGCCCCAAGCCTTGATTTTAATAGCTTTCTGATTTATTCAGCAAACCCTACTTAAATTACTATTCTTATTTCCTCCATCTCAAGATTTATAAATCAGAGAAGCCTCTTTTTTTCTTGACTTTTTTCGCTTTTTTAGCTACAGGTTGATTCCGAGAGCCGGGGCGAGGTGCATTGCCCCCAAATAAGCCTCCCATACCGGGCATTCCTCCTCCTGTTGCCATTTGTTGCATCATGGTACGCATACGAGTAAAATCACTAACCAAACGGGAAACGTCTTTTTCCTGAAGCCCTGAGCCTTTAGCTACACGACGACGACGACTAGGTGACTGAGCCAATAATTGAGGGTTTTCTTTTTCCTCTTTCGTCATGGAATTAATCATTGATTCAGTCCGTTTCAATTGAACTTCACCTTGTTCTAATGCTCCAGCACCAAGTTTATTCATACCCGGAATTAATTTCATTACCCCTGCAAAAGAACCCATATTCTTTAATAGACGCATTTGTTTGATAAAATCATTAAAATCAAACTTCGCCTCCATCATTTTTTTCTGCATTTTCTCCACATCGGCGATGTCTAACTCTTCTTGGGCTTTTTCCACCAGAGTTACAATATCTCCCATATTAAGAATACGAGAAGCCATACGCTCAGGATAAAAAGGCTCTAAGGCTTCAACTTTTTCCCCAACCCCGATAAACTTAATAGGTTGCCCTGAAATTGTCCTTACAGATAACGCCGCACCACCACGACTATCACCATCCATTTTCGTCAAAATTGCCCCAGTAATGCCGATTTGCTCATGAAAAGTACGAGTAACATTAGCGGCTTCTTGCCCTGTCATGGAGTCCACCACCAAAAGAATTTCATGGGGTTTTACCACTTCTTTGATTTGGGCTAACTCTGCCATCATATCTTGATCAATTTGTAATCGTCCAGCAGTGTCAACAATTACGGTATCGATACCTTCTTCTTTAGCTTTGGCAATCCCTTGACGGGCAATTTCCACAGGATTAGCTTCTTTTCCCAGCTCAAAAACGGGAATCTTGATTTGATTACCTAATGTAATTAATTGATCAATAGCCGCAGGGCGATAAACGTCTGTAGCCACCATTAAACAACTACGTTTTTGTTTTTGTAAATATAACGCCAGTTTTGCTGTAGCGGTAGTTTTACCTGCACCTTGTAAACCAGCCATTAAGATAACTGTCGGCGGTGTATTCGATGAAGCTAAAGGAACATTACTTTCTCCCATCACCTTCACCAACTCATCATAAACAATTTTGATAAACTGTTGTTGTGGATTTACCCCAGAAATAACTTCCGCACCTAGGGCTTTTTTCTCTATTTCCCCTACAAAACTTTTAACTACCTGAAAATTAACATCTGCTTCTAATAAAGCTCGTCTAACTTCTTGCAGTGCATCTTGAATGTTAGACTGACTAATTTTACCTTGACCTCGTAACTTTTTCCATGTATCTTCTAAACGTTCTGCTAAAGCATCAAACATAATTAACTTAATCTATATTTAAAATTTTAAAAATACCAATTTATCACTTATAAATCAATATTTTAAAGGATTACGCCACCGTAATTAGGGTTTGCTGAAAAAGTTTTTTGGTGAGGGAATTGGAAAGGAAACGGGGAGTTAGGAATTAGAAAGGAAACGGGGAGTTAGGAATTAGAAAGGAAACGGGGAGTTAGGAATTAGAAAGGAAACGGGGAGTTAAGAGGCAACAAATTGCCTATGAGAGATCAAAAAATAAGATAAAGTAAGAAATATTAATAAAATAATAATCATAACCTTATATGTTTAATTGGTTTCGTCGTAAGAAAGAAAATAATCCTGTCACCCCTGAAATAGTAGAAACTCCTTCCATCGTTGAAGAAGAAAAAATTGAGGAAGTCACTGACACTGCCTCTTTGGAATGGGCAAAAGCGGCTTTTGCGAATATTCAAAAACAAAAACAAGTCTCCCCTACTTTAGAGGTTATAACTGAATCAGCTACGGAGATACAAGAAGATGATACAAAAACTCAAACTCCTGTTACCGAATTTGAAACGGTAACTCAAGAAATATCTGACACGGAAAACATCCCAGCTTGGTTGCAAAAGTCTGATCGTCTTGATATATTAAAAGAAACAGCAATTGAGCCTGAACAAGAGCTAGATGAAGATTTCTTATGGTCAGCTCAAGTTTTAGCTAATCAAGGGCGATTACCCGATGATGTGTCCGAAGATGAGTTTATTTGGCTTAAAAAACTACGTCAAGGCTTAGGTAAAACTCGTCGTAATTTAATCAATCAGCTAAAATCTGTTGTAGGACAAGGGCCTCTCAATCAAGAGGCGGTAATGGAAATTGAGGCGATGTTATTAAGTGCCGATGTGGGTATTCAAGCTACAGACCATATTATCAATACTTTACAAAATAAACTCAAAGAGGAAGCCTTACCCCCAGAAGAAGCTATCGCCTATTTGAAAGAGATATTACAATCAGTATTAGACGAGCCTCTCAAAAAATTAACGAAAACTGAATTTGAGCCAGAAGAAGGAAAACTTAACATTTGGTTATTAACAGGGGTTAACGGTGCAGGAAAAACCACTACCATCGGTAAATTAGCTCATTTAGCACAAACATCAGGGTATAAATGCGTTATCGCAGCGGCAGATACCTTTCGAGCGGCTGCCGTTGAGCAAGTTAAGGTTTGGGGAGAAAGAACTAACACTCCTGTAATTTCTAATCAAGGACAAAATACAGATCCTGCGGCGGTAGTATTTGACGGTATTAATGCCGCTATAGCTAGGGAGGCAAATTTGTTATTAATAGATACCGCAGGAAGATTACAGAATAAAAAGAACTTAATGGAAGAATTAGCCAAAATTCGTCGCATTATCGATAAAAAAGCTGTAAATGCCCATATTGAGTCTTTATTAGTGTTAGATGCTACCTTAGGACAAAATGGACTCAAACAAGCTCAAGTATTCTCCGAAGCGGCAGGGTTAACAGGAGTAGTTTTAACTAAATTAGATGGCACAGCTAAAGGTGGTGTTGCCCTTGCAGTATCTCAGCAATTAAATTTACCCATTCGTTTTATAGGCGCAGGAGAAGGTATTGAAGATTTACGCCCTTTTTCTAGTTATGAATTTGTGGAGGCTTTATTATCTGCTTAATCTATTGTTAACTATCTCCTAATTTCTAATTCCTAATTGTTCATTCTTCATCAACCTATGTCACAATTAAAACGTTATGAATAAATTAGACAATAATTAGGATGGATAGTTTAAAGTTATATGAATATGCTTGGTTAATCCCAGCACTACCTCTACTCTCTTCAATGATAGTTGGTATCGGCTTAATTTCTTTTAATCAAGCTACTAACAAATTACGACAAATTAACTCTATTTTTATTATCTCTACTTTAGGGGTTTGTCTAACTATGTCCATCGCTCTTTTTTGGAGTCAATGGCAAGGACACGCACCCTACACCACCATGATAGAATGGGCTAGAGCTGGAGATTTTAGTCTAAATATGGGCTACACTATCGATCATCTTAGCTCTTTAATGCTCGTTATTGTAACTACCGTTGCCTTATTGGTAATGATCTACACTGATGGTTACATGGCCCATGATGACGGTTATGTCCGTTTTTATGCCTATCTGAGTATCTTTAGTGCTTCTATGTTAGGTTTAGTTATTAGTCCTAACTTAGTACAAGTATATATCTTCTGGGAATTGGTAGGGGTATGTTCATATTTACTCATCGGTTTCTGGTATGATCGCAAACCCGCCGCCGATGCCTGTCAAAAAGCCTTTGTCGTCAACAGGGTTGGGGATTTTGGCTTATTGCTTGGTATGCTTGGCTTATATTGGGCTACTGGCACTTTTGAATTTATCCCTATGGGCGATCGCCTTCATGAGTTAGTGTTCTCAGGGCAAGTTGCTGGGTGGTTAGCGGCGTTATTTGCGGTTTTGGTCTTTTTAGGACCTGTAGCAAAATCAGCCCAATTTCCCCTTCATGTATGGTTGCCTGACGCTATGGAAGGGCCTACTCCCATCTCAGCTTTAATTCATGCGGCGACAATGGTAGCTGCTGGGGTATTTTTAATCGCTCGGATGTATCCCGTATTTGAGCCGATTCCAGAAGTAATGACTTTGATTTCATGGACTGGTTGTTTTACTGCTTTTCTTGGTGCTACCATAGCCATAACTCAAAATGACATCAAAAAAGGTTTAGCTTACTCCACCATTTCCCAGTTAGGTTATATGGTGATGGCTATGGGTATTGGCGCCTATAGTGCAGGATTATTTCACCTGATGACTCATGCTTACTTCAAAGCTATGTTATTCTTATGCTCAGGTTCAGTTATTCACGGCATGGAAGAAGTTGTAGGCCATGAGCCAGTTTTAGCGCAAGATATGAGATTAATGGGTAATTTACGCAAATATATGCCTATTACTTCCTCTTGCTTTCTCATCGGCACTCTTGCTATTTGTGGTATTCCTCCTTTTGCTGGATTTTGGTCAAAAGATGAGATTCTAGGGTTAGCCTTTGAAGCAAATCCTGTTTTATGGTTAGTGGGTTGGTTAACGGCTGGTTTAACGGCATTTTATATGTTTAGAATGTATTTTATGACCTTTGAAGGCGGTTTCCGAGGTAAAGATCATAAAATTCAAGAAGAATTATTACAAAAAGCTGGTATTACCTTAAGTGGTGAAGGGCATCACGGCGAAAAACCCCATGAATCTCCTTTAACCATGACTTTCCCTTTGATGATGTTAGCCATTCCTTCGGTTTTCATCGGTTTACTTGGTATGCCTTGGAATAATCGTTTTGAAGAATTTATCGGAAATCCTAATGAAGTTACCGAAGTTGCTCATCATTTTGACTTAAACGAGTTTTTAATTATGGGTGGAAATTCTGTCGGTATCGCTTTAATTGGTATCACCATCGCCTCTTTATGTTACTTACAAGGTAAAATTGACTACAAAGCGATCGCCATTAAAATTCAACCCTTATATGAGCTTTCCTTAAATAAATGGTACTTTGACGAGTTTTACGATAAAGTATTTGTGCAAGGATGTCGCCGTATTGCTCGTGGCATCATGGAAGTTGACTATAAAGTAGTCGATGGTGCAGTGAATTTAACTGGTTTAGTAACCATCATCAGTGGCGAAGGCTTAAAATACCTCGAAAATGGAAGAGTGCAATTTTACGCACTAATTGTTTTTGCCGCAGTATTAGGCTTTGCCATCGCATTTACCGTTATTAGTTAACATGGGTACTTTTTAAACCCGTAGGGTGGGCAATGCCCACCAAAATTTTTGTTTCTTTTTGATTTAAGATAAAGGAATAAATAAGGAAAATTGTGTACCTTGATATTGTTGATTTTTTATCCAATAAAAAGGGCTAATTAAACTAATTTTAATACCTATTTGATCACATAATTCTTTGACAATGGCTAAACCTAAACCACTACCAGAAATTGAACTTTGACTTTGAATACCTCGATAATGTCTTTCAAATATATGTTGTTGTTCTTCTTCAGGAATACCATAACCAGTATCACTAATTTTGATGATAAGTTCTAATTCATTTTGATTAGTTTCTAATAAAATTTTACCATTTATAGGAGTATATTTAACCGCATTTTCTAATAAATTATTCAGAATTTCTCCCAAGGCTTTTTTATTAGTGATAATTAATGATAAATTACGATTAATCTCTGTTAATATTTGGATATTTTTTTCATCCGCAATGGCTTGAATACTTAAAATTAATGGATTAATTATTTCTTGAATCTCAAATTTTTCTAAATTTTCAATCTTTTCTGTTAAGAAAAAACTGGTATTTAATGGTAAAATTTCATTATTATTAAATCCTTCCCATTGTTCATTAAAATCTGTTATTAAATCTTTTAGTCTGTCACTTTCTCTAATAATACTTTCTGAAACTTTGTAGTTGGGTTCATCATTTAATAAACGTTTTAAGAGCAATTTTCCAAAAGTACGAATAGCCGTTAAAGGGTTACGAAGTTGATGTAAAAAGTCCTCAATGTGATTATTTTCTAATATTCTTAATTTTTCTAATCGATTTAATTTTATCTGTGTTAATTGTTGTTTTTGTTCGATAATACGAGCTAAACTAATTGTTTGAGCAATTTCTTTTATTTGTACAATTTCATTTTTTTGCCAAGGAAACTTGTTTCTTTTTATTGCTAATAAACCTAATACTAAATCTTGATAAATTAAGGGTAATATCAGTTGATAAGGTGCTTTTGAATTAGGAGGATAACTGGTTATTTCTTCTGGTTGAAAAGACTCATTTAATGTTTCTTCAAAAGATGATGAGGGTAAAAATGCTAAAGAATTAAATGGAGAAGAAGGGGAATTTGGATAAACTAAAATCGGAATCAGTTTTGGAGTTTCATTATTCATTGAAGTTGTTAAATAAATAGCACTTTCTTGTACTAAAAAACTCTGTAAAATTAGGTTTAATTGTGATTCACAAAGACTAATAAACTCTTTACTAACTTTAACATCTTCATCATTATTCATAATAGATTATTTCTTAACTCTAAATTTTTATTAGCAATTTATTTTATATTTAAAAATTAACGAAAGTGATAGTTGTCTCTTAGTAATTATTTATTAGTCATAAACTATTTTTGATCTTGATTTAATCAGGATTTTTAGCAATTAAATCTAATCCATAAATAACTCTTTCTTTATTAGATAAATCCCCAATAATTCTTTGTAATGGTGGTGGTAATTGCTTAATTAAAGTGGGTGTTACTAAAATTTTCTCCCTTTCCGCACGATGTGGTTCTTCTAATACATCAATAATTTCTACTTTATATTGATTGTTTAACTCTTCTTTGCACAATTTTAACAGATTTGCGATGGCCCGTTGAGAATTAAGAGAATTACCAGTAATATATAGTCGTAATAAATAGTTACTCATGGATTAAATTTACTCAGAGTCAGAAGGAAAAAAAACGTTAAGATTATTAATGCCAATATAGTACTTACGATAATAAGAAGTTAAATAACCCATCAACTCTAATAATCTTAACCGACCTTCATCAACATAAGCTTGAACTTTTGCTAAATTTACATTCTTACTTTTTATTTTAAGGGCTTTAGTATGAATATCAACTATATCTCGTGGACTAGCTTTAAAAAAACCTAATTTTGCCGCCAGAGATCGTAACTCTTCAGAAACATTGTAATCTACTTTAAAAGCTCTTTCTTCTAAGGCTAAGTCTAATAATTGGCCATATTTTGTGGTTAAATCAGCAAATACCTCGGGAATACACTCTTTTAATGCCTCTGAGGCAAGGCAAACATTCTCGCTGTGATGCTAGGTTTAATGGCATTAGCTAAATTTTCAAGACTAGCAAATTCTTTTTCTTGTTGTTGCAGGGAAACTTTATTAATGTATTGTTGTCTCTCAATAGCAATACGAATTGCATAAATTAAGGAGTTGGCATCTAAATGTTTTTTCTGTAGATAACCATTAGCACCCATTTGAAATGCTCGAACTACAAGTGTTTCGTGCTGAATATCCGTTTCTACAATTATAGGAATATCTGGGGCAATTTCTTTAATTTTTAATAATGATTGAATACCTTTGCCATCGGGTAAAGTTAAATCTAGTAAAATTACATCAAAATCTTTCTGTTTAAGAATATCTAAAGCAGCAGTTAAATTTTCTACTAAACATAAATCAAAAGATAATCCTTCCGCTAAAACACAACTATGAGAATCAGATAATAAACTTTGAATTAGTTGCGCATTAATAGCATCATCCTCTACTAATAGAATTTCATAGACACAATTGAGCATATTTCGAGGGGTGCAAAATTTAATCAACAAATAAAGACTTTTTTAGTACTTTCAGGAGTTAATGTCAACTTTGATTAGAAAAATAAATAAACTGTTTCTAAGTTACCATATTACAGACCTTTTCATATTTATTAATTATTAGAAAAAAATATTTTGATAGTATTTTATTTTCTTAAAACGCCATAAATTATGAGAATCAAACACTTTTTAGCTTAATATTACTGAAGACAATTAAGTAATATTTAAAAAAATATGGTTAAAAACAAAATAAAACATGAAAAGAAAGAATTACCCTTAATTGGTTGGCGAGAATATTTAACATTACCGATATTAAACATTGACAAAATTAAAGTTAAAATTGACACTGGTGCTAGGACATCCGCTATACACGCTCTTCATATTCATACCTATAAAGAAAAAAGCCTAGAGATGGTAAAATTTGAAGTCCATCCTATCCAAAGAGAAACTCATACAACTATTCATTGTGTTGCACCATTATTAGAATATCGTCATGTTACTAATTCAGGAGGACATACTCAACTTCGACCAGTAATCGTTACTCCTATACAATTAGGAGATTATCAGTGGAATATTGAGTTAACTTTAACTAATCGTGATGTCATGGGTTTTAGAATGTTATTAGGAAGACAAGCCATCAAAAAACGTTTTCTGATTGATTGTACTAAATCTTTTCTTCATTAACCTTGATATTTGAACGGAATTATTAATTTACCGAAGTTTTTTTTGGGTTGAAAGCCTTGCACTTCAGGGCGACTTTTCTATATTTCTATATTTCTATATTTCCCTCTTTCCTTCTTTCTCTTGTCAAAATCCACTCAAGACGCTAAGATATTATCGTCAACGAAAAAGATAACTCATGATCATCTACGAAGCAAAGTTAGAGGGAACAAACAAGCAATACGAAAGGCTAGACAATGCTATTCGTAGTGGTCGTTTTGTTCGTAATAGCATTGTGCGTGGATGGATGGATGGAGTTATCAAAAGTCGTAATGACGCATACAAATACTGCAAAACGTTGGCAGACAATCCCGAATTCCCTTGGGCAAAACAATTAAATTCAATGGCGAGACAAGCTCATGCTGAAAGGGCTTGGGCTGGTATTGAGAGATTTTATCGCAACTGTCAAAAAGGAATAAAGGGCAAAAAAGGCTTCCCAAAATATAAAAAACATACCACGAGAGATTCGGTGGAGTATAAAACCACAGGATACAAGCTCTCAGAAGATCGAAAATCTATCACTTTCACCGATGGATTTAAGGCGGGTACCTTCAGAATGTGGGGTAGTCGTAATTTGCACTATTATCAACTAGAGCAAATTAAGCGGGTCAGAGTAGTTCGTCGATGCGATGGGTATTATTGTCAGTTCGTTATTGATCATACTCGTCACATCGACAAGGAATTAACGGGGATTCAGCGAGGTATCGATGTAAACCTAGAAAATTTTTATACGGATTCTCAAGGTGAAAGAGTAGAAAATCCTAGATTCCTACGCAAAGACGAGAAGAAGCTCAAAAAGCTCAACCGCCGTTTATCCCGTACCCAAAAAGGTAGTAAAAATAGAGCGAAAGCTAGGAGAAAATTAGGTAAAGCTCACTTGAAGGTCAGTCGCAGACGTAACGATTGGGTATGCAAATTAGCCCAACACGTCATCAAATCTAGCGATCTTGTAGCGATGGAGGATCTTCAAGTGAAGAATATGGTAAAGAATCGTAAACTAAGCAAATCAATTAGCGATGTGTCATGGAGTCTATTCCGTCAGTGGCTAGAATATTTTGGAAAAATCTATGGTGTACCTGTTATCGCTGTTGCACCTCATTTCACTTCTCAAGAATGCAGTCAGTGTCATCAGATTGTCCCTAAAACTTTAAGCACTAGAACTCATGACTGCCCTCATTGCGGACACAAAGACACTCGTGATGGTAATGCGTCTAATAATATTTTGCAAAAAGGACTCCGTCAATTAGCAAATACCGTGGGGCACACGGAAATCAACGCCTCTGAAGAGAATCCCCTCTGCTCTCCTCTAGCAATAGAAATTGGTAAGGGAACTCGTCGAAAGAGGAAGCTTTCCCAGCAATGAGAGAATCCCCGTACCTTCAGGTCGGGGCGAATGTCAATTAAGATAAAATAGAAAATATATAGTTAAACACTTAAAAACTAGATGAATGTTACATTAGCTCGAAAATTGAAATTAATATATCGTCAAGAGAAAATATCGGCGTTTATTTTCACCTTTGGGGTAATGGATGCCATGTTAGGGGGTTTTAGTCAGCGGTGGAGTTTGCTATCATTAGGGATGTTGTTAGTTATCATCGGCGGTTGGATGCGATGGTTACAAATACAAAAAACAAAAAAAGCCTTTACTTTCAATACTCCTCAACGTTATCTTAATCCTAGCACCAGTGATTTAACTCCTTTACCGCCTCTCAAAAGAAAACGGGATTATTTATCGTAATGGTAACAGAGTTTGAAACCTTAAAAATTGGACAAGTAGCCTTTAATAGCGGTTTACCAGTGAAAACTATCCGTTATTATGGCGATTTAGGTTTACTTTCTCCTCATTTGTCTCGCAATGCTTCTGGTTATCGCTTATTTACTCCCTCGGTTATCAATCGCTTAAATTTTATTCGCCGTGCGCAAAGTTTAGGATTAAACTTAAAACAGATAAAAGAGATCTTAACAGTACATGATGAAGGTAAAATTCCTTGTGGAATGATAAAACAATTGTTAGTAGATAAATTAGAGAATATTAAACATCAAATAGAAGAATTAAATATATTACAAATAGAATTAAAAGGTATTTTATCAGGATGGCAAGACTTTTCCTCCCAAGAAAGTTTGAAAAAAAGTATTTGCCCAAATATAATTAACCATTAGCAATTAGATTATTAATGTAATATCAATAATTAAGACTTATCCCATGACTATCCATAGCAATATCACTCTTTCCATGATTGTCAAAAACGAGGCACATAACCTCAGCGATTGTCTCCATAGCGTTAAAGATTTTGTGGATGAAATGATTATAGTGGATACAGGTTCAACGGACAACACGAAGGAAATCGCTTATAGTTTTGGGGCAAAAGTCTATGATTATTCATGGCAGGAAAATTTTGCGTTGGCTCGAAATTATGCCCTAGAATATGTCAATACCGAATGGGTTTTAGTGTTAGATGCCGATGAAGTTTTAAACCCTGTGATTATTCCTTATATTCAGCAAGTGATTAAGGAAAAAGAGAATCTTGTGGTTAATTTAATTCGTCACGAAATTGGCGCACTTTCTTCCCCTTATTCTCAATTATCTCGTTTATTTCGGAAACACCCCGACATCAAATTTTCTCGCCCCTATCATGCTTTAATTGATGATGCGGTGTTATCTTTACAAAAACAAGAAACTCATTGGCGTATTGTGGATTTACCAGAAATTGCCATCAAACATTATGGTTATCAACCAGAAATTATCGCTTCTCAAGATAAAGCAAAACGGGCAAAAAAAGCCATGGAATCTTATTTAAGTCAAAATCCTAATGATGCTTATGTGTGCAGTAAATTAGGTGCTTTATATCTGGAATTAGGAGACACCAAAAAAGGTATAAAATTGCTTAAGACGGGCTTAAAATCGAATTTAGCTACCACTGCGACATTATTTGAGTTGCACTACCATCTAGCCAATGCTTTAGTTAAAGAAAAACAATGGGAAATGGCAGTAAAACATTATCAAAAAGCTATGACACAACCGATATTAGCAAAACTGAAATTAGGCGCTTATCATAACTTCGGTAGTTTATGTTATCAAGGGCAGGATTTCCATAACGCTATTAAACTATATCAAGAGTGTTTAAAAATTGAGCCAAATTTTGCCTTAGCTTACTATAATCTAGGGTTATCTTATCGAGCAATGGGGCGTAATTTTAAAGCCATAGACGCATATCAAAACGCCATCAAACTTGACACAAATTATCCTTGGGCATATCAAAATTTAGGAGTATTATTATATAAACAAGGGGAAATCGAGGAGAGTATCAAAGCCTTTCAAAAAGCCTATAGTTTACATAAACAACAAAATCCAGAAATTGCTAAAGAGTTAAAACAAGAATTATTAGATATAGCCATAGAATTAGTGGAAAATGAGGAATTTCTCTCTATGTAAGTTATAATTGTCAAATAATTTTTTTGATCTATAGAAAGAAAGTAGCAAAATACTTGAAATGAATAGATTTCTAGTAGGTGATCCAGTACCTTGGTTTCAATGTAATAGTACTAGCAACTCTAATTATAACTTTAGCACCGTTGGCGGTCGTTATGTAGTAATATGTTTTTTTGCATCCATGACAGCAGAAAGTAGTGTAAAAGCGGTGTCTTTTTTCTGTCAACAGATGCGATGGAAATTTAATGATAGTGATTTCTGCTTTTTTGGTGTTAGTGTTGATCCTAAAGACAGAGAATTAAATCGTATTCAAGAAATGATGCCCGGTATTCGTTTTTTTTGGGATTTTGATTTACAAGTTAGTAAACAATATGGGGCGTTAGAATTTCAAGATGGTAATATTCTATATCATCCTTTTACCCTGATTCTTGATCCATCATTACGAGTAATTGCTAATATACCACTTATTGATCCAGATGTTCATAACTCTATTGTAAGTAAAATAATTAATACATTACCCTTCATTGATGATTATGCACAAGTACCTTTATCTGCTCCTATTTTAATCGTACCCCGTGTATTTGAACCAGAATTTTGTCAAAAACTGATTAAGTTATATCACGAAAATGGTGGTAGTGAATCAGGATTCATGAGAGAGAAAAATGGTAACACTATTGGAATAATTAATAATAGTTTTAAACGTCGTCAAGATTACAATATAGAGTCAGAAGAAATTAAAAGTTATATTAGAAGTTGTTTAATCAGAAGATTACTTCCTGAAATAAAAAAAGCATTTAACTATAATGTAACTCGTATTGAACGTTATATAGTTGCTTGTTATGATAGTGAATCAGGGGGATTTTTCCGCCCTCATCGAGATAATACCACCAAAGCCACCGCCCATCGTCGTTTTGCGGTAACAATAAATCTTAATACAGAAGAATATGAAGGAGGAGACTTACGTTTTCCTGAATTTGGTAGAAAAACCTATCGTGCGCCTACAGGAGGTGCTGTGGTATTTTCTTGCTCGTTATTACATGAAGCAACACCAGTAACAAAAGGTATTCGCTATGCTACTTTACCATTTTTATATGATGATGATGCCGCAAAAATAAGAGAAGAAAACCAAAAATTTCTTATTAATTAGGGATTGTTTTATATTTCTCAATCCTTGATTTTAAAAGAGTTTCTATTTATTCAAGAAACCCGAATTAAACAGTTAAGATTAATCAATAAAAATTCTTGTTATCATAATTATAATCAGATAAATTACACAAATAAACTAGGTTAAATAATAACTAATAAAGACATTAAAATACTTTTTCATTAATAAAATTTATCCCCTCGTTGATGAGGTATTCCTACTTCTATAAAAGAATTCCCTGCGAAAATATAGCCATTTTTTTGATAAAATATAATGCTTTCTTTACGCCCATGGAGATAGAAATGATTAATACCTAAATTATAGAAAAATTCTTCAATTTTATTTAACAATAAACTACCAATTCCTTTTTTTTGATATTCAGGAATAACTAACATTTGTCTAATTTTTACTTGGTGATTTTCTCTTATACCTAAAACACAACCAACAATCATATTTTGTTCATTATAAGCTACGAAATGATAACTATAGCGATCAATTTCTAAATCTTCATCGGTGAAAATAATTCTAAGGGGAAGACGTAGATATTTTTCTCGAATTTCTCTAGCTTGATAATATTCTTGAGAATCAAAACTAACGGCTTTTATTAAAACATTATTTGTCATATTTTATTAGATTAAATAACTATTTTTTCTTCTGTAAAAAAAGCACATTTACAGATAATTAGATTATGATAAATTTATCAAATATAAACAAAATTTAAAATAGATTTTTTCAAAAAACTAACTATATTCTTATGAAAGGCAACGAAAGAGATTGGATTTGGCACGGATGGCATATTCATTATAGTTTTCAAAGAGTAGTTTTAGAAAATAAATCGAAGGATATACCTATAATACTTTTACACGGTTTTGGTGCATCTTTAGGACATTGGCGACATAACATCCCCGTTTTAAGTCAAAATCATACGGTTTATGCCATTGATTTACTGGGTTTTGGGGCATCAAAAAAAGCCTATACTAACTATGGTATTGAATTATGGTCACAATTAGTTTATGATTTTTGGAATGTTTTTATTAATAAACCTTGCATTGTTATTGGTAATTCTATTGGTTCATTAATTGCCTTAAATACAGTAGCTAAATATCCCATAATAGCTAAAGGTTTAGTTATGTTAAGTTTACCTGATATAGCGGCACGACAAAAATTAATTCCTGCAAAAATTTTCCCCTTCATTAAAACCATAGAAAATTTAGTAGCTTCTCCTATACTTATCCGTTTAATTTTTTTAGTGGCACGTCAACCTAATATTATTCGTCGTTGTTTAAAAGTTGCTTATATTAATCATACTAATGTTGATGATGAATTAGTCAATATTATTAGTCTTCCACCCCAAGATAATGGCGCTGCTCGTGCTTTAATAGCCTTAACTAAATCTGTTAGTGATTACTCATTATCGGCTGAAGAATTACTTAAAAAAATTAATATTCCGATATTATTATTATGGGGAAAAAGTGATAAATTAATTCCCCCTACTTTAGCGGAAGAATTAGCAAAAACTAATCCTAAAATTGAACTAAAACTATTAGATAATTTAGGGCATTGTCTTCATGATGAATCCCCAGATTTATTTCATCAATTGTTAGCTCAATGGTTAAATAATTCTGAAGGCAAATACGCCTCTAAATCCCCAATTCTGGGGAAGTTTAATTGATGTTGGGATACGCCCCTAAATCCCCAATTCTGGAGACTTTAATTCATTAACTTATTCTCTCCCCAAAGTTGGGGCTGGGGGCATTTTCTAGTCACCCACAATAGATGTACAAAGAAAATCGTCTTGAAAATAATCATTGGCGACTCTTTGTATATCTTCAAGGGTAACATTAGTGATTTGTTGAGGGAAAATTGTGTCATATTCAACGCCTAAACCTAAAGTTTCATACCACCCAAAAATTTGGGCAAATTCGCCGTTTGTTTGCTTTCCTAGGGCATATTGTCCTAAAAGTTTGTTTTTAGTGGTTTTTAGCTCTTCTAAGCTCAGTTTTTCTTCTCTTAATCGCTTAACTTCATTGTATAATCCTTCTTTACCAATTTCTGTATTATCAGGAGAAGTTCCCATATAAACTACAAATTGAGATTTATCAAGTCTTGTGGGATAAAAAGATGATACATCATAGGCTAATCCTCGTTTTTCTCTTAATTCTACAAACAAACGACTAGATAATCCATTACCTAGATAAGTGGTTAATAATTTTAAAGTGGCATAATCAGGATGTTTCATTTCTGGTGCTAAATATCCCATCATGATTATAGTTTGTTGGTTTGATTGCTCTATTTTTTTATAGCTACTTTGAGGATAGAGAGGATAAGGATTTATTTCGGTGGTAGGAGTTGATGAGGTTTTCCAGTCTCCAAAAGTTTTTTCCACCATAGAAATAGCTTGATCAAGATTAATTTTTCCTGCTAAACTAATAATTAAGTTGTCAGGTCGAAAATGCTTTTCATGATAATATTTTAAGTCTGCAATGGTTAAATCTTGTATAGTTTTTTCTGTACCTAATGTTGAGAAACTGTAAGGATGTTGTCCATAAATCATCTCTCTTAGTTGACTAAAAGCAACATTAAAAGGTTGTTCTTTTTGAGATAATAAGTTTTGTAGGGTAATTTTTTTCTCTAATTCGATTTCTTTTTCGGGAAATGAAGGAAAACGCAGGATTTCTGCGGCTAAGTTGAATATTTCTGTAAAATCATCGGTGATAGTTTTCATACTCACTAGAAAATAATCACTAGAGGTGTCTATACTTAATAATGCTCCCATAGATTCTACTTTTTCAGCAATTTCTAGGGATGATAATTTATTCGTCCCTTTTGACATTACACTAGCTAGAAGATGAAAAACTCCTGCCTGATGAGTTGATTCCCATAAACTACCTGCATGACGTAAAAAAATTTTCCCCGCAATTATTTCTGTGGTGGGATTTTCTGTAACTATTAAGGTAATACCGTTATTTAATGTAGTTTTTTGAATATGTTTTTGATTTTGTTTCACTGACGATAAATTATAAAAAATATATTTTAATCAATTATTAATGAAAAAAGGGAATAAACAAAAAGTCAATGATTTACACCTTGATTTATCAGTATTTTTCCTATCTCTTATCTCCTAACTTCACAAAAAAAGTTATTGTTAACTATTCATTATTCATTATTCATTATTAACTATGTTGAGTGTTACCGAAGTTGAAAAAATTATCCTTGATTTAGTTAAGCCTCTCACTGATAAGGAATTTATACCTTTACCTCAAGCTACTAATCGGATTTTAGCGGACAATATTTCTTCTAATTTTGATTTTCCTTATGACGATAATTCCGCTATGGATGGCTATGCTGTTAAATTTCAGGATGTCTTTATGGCTAGTGAGGATTCCCCAGTTTCGTTAAATATAGTAGAGGAAATTCCTGCTGGATATTGTCCACAAAAAACTATTTTATCTGGAGAAACTGCTCGAATTTTTACTGGGGCAATTTTACCACTAGGTGCTGATACCATCGTTATTCAAGAAAATACTCAATCAGAAGGTTGTCAAGTTGATATTTTCACCCCCCCCCTCAAAAATGATTTTGTCCGCTATAAAGGCTCTTTTTATCGGGCTGGTGATTTTTTATTATCCTCTGGTAGTAAACTTAATCCCCCCGAAATGGCTATTTTAGCTACTGCTCAATGTTTACAAGTTCCTGTTGTGCGATCGCCAATTATTGCAATTCTTTCTACGGGGGATGAATTAATAACTCCAGATGAATCTATGGTAAAAGGTAAAATCATAGACTCAAATCAATATTTATTAGCTAGTTTTATTCAACAAAATGGCGGTATTCCTTTACCTTTAGGTATCATTGCTGATAATCCTCTGTTTTTAGAAAATGTCATTGCTAATGCCTTAAATAAAGCTGATTGGGTAATTTCTACTGGTGGCGTTTCCGTGGGTGATTATGATTATGTTGATGAAGTTTTACGAAAATTAGGAGGTAAATTTCACGTTAAAGGAGTAAAAATGAAGCCGGGTAAACCTTTAACCATAGCAACTTTTGACCAAGATAAATTATATTTTGGTATTCCGGGAAATCCTGTCTCGACAATGGTGACTTGTTGGCGTTTTTTACAAACTGCTATGGAAAAATTGTCAGGAAAAAAAAATTATCGCTATCCTTCTATTGTTAAAGGTATCACTCGTAATCACTTAAGATCTCAAGGTAATCGAGAAAACTATGTTTGGGGTAATGTTAAAGTTGTGGAGGGATATTATCAGTTTACCCTAGCACAAGGTTCTCATAATTCAGGAAATTTAGTTAATTTACAAAATATTAACGCCTTAGCTATTATTCCACAGGGTACAAATTTAATCGAAATCGGTGATGATGTAGATATTCTTTTAGTTAACCATTGACAATTAACAATGGAAAGTTGACAATAATAGTTTTTGCCATTATCAGTTAACCATCAAAAATCAACATTAATTGCTTATGGTTAATAGTATTTTATGAATCAAATATCTAGCGCTTTTACTCTTTTTACCAGTCTATTAGTAGAAGCAATGCCTTTTCTGTTAATAGGGGTATTGCTATCTAGTAGTCTTATTTTCTTTTTGGATGAGAATAAATTAATTACTAAACTTCCTAAAAATCCTTTTCTTGGTGCAATTATTGGCAGTATTTTTGGTTTTTTCTTTCCTGTTTGTGAATGTGGTAACGTACCTGTAGCTCGTCGTTTTTTGCTTAAAGGTTTACCAACTTCCGTTGCGGTATCTTTCCTTTTCGCCGCACCAACAATTAATCCGATTGTATTATGGTCAACTTATGTTGCTTTTCGAGGACAACCAGAAATTGTTTGGTTAAGGATGATTTTTTCTTTGACAATTGCTATTACTATTGGTTGTATTTTTAGTTTACAATCTGATCCTCGTCCTCTATTAAAACCTAGACTAGCAAAACGTTTGACAGCTTTAATAGAAGGTCAAAAGGAGGAAAAAAATATTAATATCAAAGAATATAGTTTATTGCAATCTGGTAGTTTTATTCTTGGCGAAAAAGGTAAACCCATTAAAATGACTCAAAGTTTACTTGACGATACGGATAATAATAGTTTGTCTTTATGGCAAAAATGGGATTTGTTTATCAATAATGTCCAATATGAGTTAAGAGAATTAGGAGGAATTTTAATTTTAGGTAGTGCCATCGCCGCATCAATTCAAGTTTTTGTGCCTAGAGAAATTATCCTCAATTTAGGGCAAGGTACAATTACTTCTATTGTAGCAATGATGATTTTAGCCGCAGTTGTTTCTATTTGTTCTACTGTGGATTCTTTCTTTATTTTATCCTTTGCTTCTACTTTTACAACCTCTTCTTTAGTCGCTTTTTTAGTATTTGGCCCTATGATTGATATTAAGTCTATTGGTTTAATGTTGTCAATTTTTAAGCCCAGAATGATTCTTTATCTAACGGCGATCGCCGCTCAATTAACCTTTATTTTTACCTTATCTTATAGTTATTTTTATTAGATATATCAAGGTATTTCAAGCAAATGAATAATTCAATAAAACAAGATTTTTGGTTAAACTTATTAGATATAATAGCAATTTTTTTATGGTCATTATTACTGTTTAAATATTGGATAACTGGAGAGTTAAATTTATTAATACATCCTAATTATTTTTCTTTAGTATTAATAACCAGTATTATTTTTTTATTATTAACTATTGCCAAAATTATTCAACTTTTTAATTACTATCAAAAAAACCATAATTTTCATAACTATACTAATAATAATCAACACTCAAATTTATTACCAAAAGGATGGGCAAGTAGTATCTTAATTTTTGTGGCAATCTTAGGGTTAATAATTAAACCAATGGTGTTAAGTAGTCAAACCGCCATGCAACGAGGAGTAACAGACACACTACCTCCAACTACCTTAGAAACTCAATCTTTCTTAACTCAAACTTCCCCCGAAAAGCGATCGCTGATAGAATGGGTAAGAACCTTAAATGCTTATCCCGAACCTGATACCTATACAGGACAAACAGCTAATATTACAGGTTTTGTGGTACATTTAGATCATTTACCAGAAAATTATATTTATTTATCTCGTTTTGTGCTTACTTGTTGTGCCGTTGATGCTTATCCTGTTGGTATTTTGGTAGAATTGCCCAAATCCAGAAATAATTTCCCTGTTGATAGTTGGTTAGAAATACAAGGAATCATGAAAACCGAAACTTTACCCCCTGTCGATTCTAGTCAGAATAGGAAACAAAAAGATAAACGTCAATTAGTCTTACAAGCAAAAGAAGTTAAAACTATTCCGACTCCTAAAAATCCTTATGCTTATTAAACTGCGGGAAATTGTAAAACGGTTTTTTTCACAAAATTAGTTAATAAATTATTATCTTTATTTCTTTGGAAAATTAGCTGTAATTTCTCTTTAATTTTAGTTAAATTTATCGATTCTTGATGACTAAAATCTGCGATTTCATAATATTCTATTAAACTTAAACCACAAATACGAGTTAAATAAGCCGCACTAATTCCTTGAATAATACCACCAGCTATATAAGTAATAAAATTAGTTTTTAAGATAGTAGTTATAGCTTGACTAGATATTTCAACTATGCCTAATTTAACCATTAATTTTCCTAAAGCAAGAGAAATTTCCTGCGCTTGATTCAAAGATAATCGCTGTTGATAAATACTGCTTAAATCCACAATCATTTGAGTATTTATTGCCGCCGTTGCTAATAAATCTAAACTTGATACAGGATTGGCAAAAGTTGCTGTTGCTGCGATAATTTGATATTTTTCGATTAAAGGTAAAGCCTTTTCTTTTCTAATTAAATTTACTTTGTCTTTGACATTTTTTTGTAAATTAATTAGTTTTCTATAAGCAGTTAATAAGATTAATTTTTCTTGATCTTTATCAATAATATTTTGTAAAATATCCGTTAATAATTTATATTCTCCGGGAGTTATTTCTTCCCATTCTTGATAATTAGTTTTATCTTCATATTTTTTTACTTTAGTTATTTGATTTTTTGTCGAAATTTTAATAATATATTTATCTTCAATAATTTCTTTTAGTCTGGTTTTAAGATTCTCAAAAATAAGAGTTTTTTCTTCTTCCAAATTATAATCTATATCATCAAATAAAATTAATAATTTTTGGTTATTATTAACAATATTTTGAATAGTTCGTTTTTCTGATTCTTTTAAATCACCATGAAGAATAAATAAAATTAAGTCAGATTCAAATAAATTTATAGAAGGATTTTCTACAGTTTTAAGAATATCAGTATTAATCTTAATTTTAAGAGTAGTAAATTGCGTTTCTAAAATTTTATTTAAAGTAATAGGACTAACTTTATTATCACTAATAATAATTGCTTCTAAATAGTTTCTTTTAGTTTCTGCATCAATTTTAATTATCTTTTCATTAAAAACCTCACAATCATTATTATATAAATCTTGATTATTCGACTCTTTTGATTCTGTTAATAAAGTATTAATTAAAGTTTTTACTGCACTAATTTTTTTCTGAAAATCAACTGAATCAACGGTAAAAAATAAAGGATTCGTAACAATTTTTTTTGTTTTATTTCTTTGTAATATTAGCCATAAAAAACCCATTAAAGTTACCATTAACATCGTAAAATCTCCCATTTCTCCGAGAGAATTTTTGACATTTTGCCCTATCCAAAGCAAAAAAGAAAGAGAAATACCAGCCACTAAAATAGGTTTTTTGATGACAATATCCATAATCGTTTCTAATTATTGATTAATTATAAAAGTTAGTTTCCTGAACAGGAATACTCGGATTTAAAGACGGATTCATTTCATTACGCCAGTTTCTAATTTCCTGTCTTGCTTGATTATACGCTGAAGTACCCACTGGGATCATATTAGCAATATCAATCGCTTGTTCCATAGATGAAGGAGAATAATCAGAAGCTGCTCTTTTTGCTATCATTAATAATTGTTCTGACCAACGATCTACTGCTTGACGACTTTGATTATCCACAAAAGAAGAAGAAGGAATACGGTTAGCAATATTAATCGCTTGAATTAAAGATTGAGGATCATTGGTTTGTGCTACTTGATATGCTCTTTGTAAGTTTTCTTGAGCATTCATTTCTTTACGCCATTGTCTTATTTGAGTTTGTGCTTCTGAATATAATGCTGTACCTCTGCCAATACGACTAGCTACATTTATAGCTTCTTGATAAGTATTATTATTTCCTAATGAAATAGCTTTATCTAAAACAGGTCGATCTTGTATCCGTTCAATATTACTTTGCCATTCTCTCTTTAAATCACTAGCTTCGGCGTATAATGCACGATTTGATTGAATTTGACTCGCTTGATTAATAGCTTGTTGCCAAGATTCAACGGTATTCCCCTGAGCTAATTCTTGAGCTTTTGCTAGTATTGGTTTATCTTCTTGAATTTGTATGTCTTTTTGCCATTGACGTATTTCTTGACGAGCTTCTCCATAAAGAGGATTATCACTATTAATTAATTCTGCCTTGGTAATGGCTGCGTTTAAGTCCCCTATTTGTCCAGATCTTGCTAACTGTCTAGCGTTGGCTAAGTGAGTTAAATCTTCTTTTTGTGCAATCCATCCTTTAGATAATTCTCGACTTTTATTATATAATTTACTCTCACTCGGAATTTGTTCAGCTTCGGCGATGGCCAATTCCATACCTGATACTGTACCTAAATTAGCATTTCTTCCAGCACTTGCCATAGTTGTCCAATCATTGGCTTGATTTTTAAGATTACTTTTATCAGGAATTTTCGCCGCTAACTCTGATAAATTATCCCAATTTTCATTGTCAACTAATTCTTGTACTATGTCGCTGATTTTATCTTCCGCTTCTTTAATTAATTTACTCGCCTCATTATAAGAATAACTAGAAGGAGGAATTATCGACGCAATTTCAATGGTTTTTAATAAATTATCCACACCGCCAGATCTTAGAGTAACATAAGCACCATCGAGTTTTTTACTTTCTTCTCTGGCTAAATTAATAGTTTTAACGGTTTCTTGATATTTTGTGGTTTGCCAATATTCATTACTAACATTTAGTAAATTTACAGCTACTAAAAAAGCCTTATTCCACTGAGAATTTTTTAATTCTGATTCTACTTCTTCTTGAATACCTTTAGCTTCTTCCCATATTTCTCTCCATGTCGTAATTTTCGCTTCAATAATATTATAATTTTCTATCTCTTCAGGAATTTTTCTGAGGATGGCGATGGCTTCATCTAATTTTCCTTTATTAAATTCTTTATCTGCCAATAAAATAATATCATTAGACCATTCAGTTACATGACGATTAATCTCATTGCGTAGAGGATGAGTAGGAGATAATACTTGTAATAAAGCAATAGCTTTTAATAAACCATCAACGGTATTAGTTTGAGCTTGTAATTGTGCGCAATAAATACGATTAGTAGCAGAACTAAAAAACAAAGATACTGGGTTACAACTAGGATTACTAGGTAAACGTAATAAAACCGTAGTGGCTAAAAATCCAACTCCACCAAAAGAAACAGCTAAAATTAGACTTAATAATTGCCATGAGATTTTAAGATTATTGTTTTCGATTTTTGTGGTCATATATTCAATAAGTAAAGAATAGAGAATTAAAAATTAAGAATTAAAAAATGATATTATTGATGATAAATAGTTAAGTATATTTCAAGATTAAATTTGACTTAGCATATCTTAACATGACAACGAATAGTTAACAATGAAAGGTAAAAGTGTAGGGAATAAAAGAAATGAAGTACAAAATATTAGTATGATTACCGTATTTTAATTTCCTGATGATATTATAGCCACCTATTATTTATGAGTAAAAATAACCCTTTAGCTGAATCAGTAAAACAACTGGGATTATCTAGTATTGAGCGTCATATTTTTTTATGTTGTGATCAAAATAAACCAAAATGTTGTTCTAAAAAAGATAGTTTAGAGTCTTGGGAATATCTTAAAAATAGACTCAAAGAGTTAAACTTAGATAAACCAAGTTCAGAAAAATCTCATTGTGTATTCCGCACCAAAGCTGATTGTTTAAGAGTTTGTATTGACGGACCAATTTTGTTAATTTATCCTGATGGTACTTGGTATCGTCACGCTACACCAGAAGTAATCGAAAAAATTATTCAAGAGCATATAATTAATAATCACGTTGTCGAAGAATATTTATTTCATCAACATCCCTTAAGTTAATTACTATTATCTCCTATCTCTTACCCTAACCGAGAATTTTATATCGAATTGAGATAAGTTAAACTCCTTTAAAACCCATGGATGTTTCTATTGCTTCACGGGGGTTAGATTTCATTAATTGTGGATTTATTTTAGCTTGGTATAAATTACCTACAAAACTCAAAATAACACCGACTAACAATAAACTTCCTCCCAGATATTGAGCCATAGTAGGAATTTCTCCCAAAATTAAATAAGCCATAAAAATAGCGGCGATGGGATTTATTAAACTGGCTAAGTTAAGTTGCGTTGAAGTGGCATTCTTTAACCCCACTAACCAACATAATTGACCGACTACAACAATAATTGCTCCATAAATCAACATCCATTGCCAAAGAAAAGGGGAGAATATTTGACTAAAATGTTGCACTCCGTAGAGAATATTCGCTAATAGAAAGAAAATCACTGTACCTAGTATATTGCGATAAATCATAAAAATACCGATGGGAATAGATCTCAATTGTAATTTACCCATAATGTTAGAAATAGAATTAATGATAGCGGCGATCGCCACGAAAATTTCGCCGATTCCGATTTGAAATCCTCCCATATTGATCATTTGTCCTGAACTTCCTAACAAAGCAGTTACTATCACCCCAAGAAAAGAAATAAGAGAGCCTCCTATTGTCCAAAAATTAATCCGTGAGCCACCCAATAACCAAACACCGAAAATTAGGCTTAAAATAGGTTCTATACGCCCAATTAAAACGATATTAGTAACATTAGTTTTTTCAAGAGCCGTAAAAATTAACCAAGGTGAGATCGCTCCTGATAAAATACCCGTGATAGTTAAACTAATCCAATCTTTACGAGTTAGAAGTTTGAGAGTAGTCGGTTTCCAATCTTGATGAAAAATAAGCAACATCAATGCCAAGGCACAAATATTACCCACAAATAAAACATTACAGGATGAAATCGGATTTTTACCATTGATTAAGTGATAGTTGCCAATATTAATAAGTTTACTGGTGACGGAGTTGGAAGCCGCAAAAATTAAAACCGCAATGGAAAGATATAGGGAAGTAGGAACTCTACTTAAATTTTTGTTTATACTATTAATAACTTTCATCATCGGTTAAGGTGATGCCTTTTCATAGCCAATATTGGGTGCAGAATAAATAGAAATAAATATAGCATCTTCGTTACTTTCATTAATCGCCCCATGAATCTGATTTTTGTCAGCTAAAGCAATGTCACCCACATTTAAACTTTGGCTTTGACCATCACCTAAATAATAGGTTAAAATACCTTTAATCATAACCCAAGTATCTTGTCCGTCAGGGTGATAATGAGGTTGAACAATTTGTCCGGGTTTTACGCACCATACCGCAACGCTAGAGTTTTTCGTCTGAGTAATTTCTGTTACTGTAGCGTTTTTATTATTGGAGCGAGTATAGTTTTCTAAAGCAAAAATTCTAGTATTCATAGTAGATGTAGAGGGTTCAAAAGGATCATGATAAGTAAGTGAGTAAAATTAATTGTATATTTAGGTTGAAAAAGGCAAGAGGCAAGGGGCACGAGACAAGAAGCATTGATAAAATTCCCTCTTTAAATGATATTCACGAGGGTTCACCCTTTGAGTATGTTAATACTAGTATGGGTATAGTTTCCAAAGTACCTGATAATGATGACACACCAGAAAACTTGATTTTAAAAGCGGATAAGGCATTATATTCTGCCAAACATCAAGGTAGAAATCAATTTATTCTCCATAACTAAGGGTAAAAATCAGTAAGTAGGGTGGGCAATGCCCACCATCACAAAATTGTAGTTATTTTATAAGTTCCTTCTATCACTCAATATAGTTGATGCGTTAGTTATCGTTTGTTAACACACCCTACACATAGACTAGACTTTAACCTAACCTTGATCTTTAAGTCTAACCATTGCCGAGCCGATAGGGATTTCTTCACCTAATTCTTGTAGTTTGGCACTGACTCGATAAAGCACACGACCGCCCATTCTGGACATATCAATACCAGAAAGTCTGATGGTGACGTAATTATCAGGTTTTATCGGTTGAGCAAAATTAATTGTTACCGCCCCAGGCGTTAATGCGATCGTACTGGGAATTTCTCTACCATCCCTATCTAGGGCTTTTGCGGTAATGGAGCGCCCCATATCCTTGGGTAAAGAAATTGTTGCTGATTCTAAAGAAAATCCCGTCACCGCTAAGGTAATAAAATGAGTATCGGCAGCCGCCCCTACAATACCAGAGTTAGAGACAAAAGGAGCACTAAAATTCATGATCATTTGTGCTTGGGCTTGAGGAGTGACGATAGGCAGAAAAGTAAAAGTGCTAGAAATAGCTAAAGCGGAAAGAGAAGTTGCGATAAAACGAAAGTTCATGGTATTAAAATCCTTAATAATAGAATTTGATAAGAGATCAATAAATTGATGAAGACAGTGTTAATTACTTGACTTCATTGGGTGGAAACATGGTTACTTTACCTTCTTTGACTGCTACAACCACGTCATAGGTAGCACAGTAAGAGAAAGTTACATCGTTAGCTTTGTTGTATAAATTCACTACCATACCAGCACCGCCGGGTTGTACTCCTAAAGGTAATAAATCACCATAGAAAAAGCGACGTAGTTGATCACCTCCTCCAATTTGTCCTTTATTTTTTGTCACGGCTTCAATTTGTTGAGCTGGAGTCATTTTTGGAGCTGCCATCGCATCATTTTGGAATTGAGAGACAAAGCTACCCATCGCAACATCACCCACGGTGATAACCGTAGCGAGGGCGAAAGGAGCAAGGAAAGGACTTAAGAATTTGGATTTTAGCATTTTCGTTTTGAGAAAGAAAATAATCAATAACGGTATCCTAATTTATTTCATTTTCTTTGAGAAGTAGGCAAAATAGAATAAGCTATATGCAATTTTGGAAGAGGTAAAAACCCAGTATGGATCGAATTAGTTGTATGCAACTTTTTGTTAGGGCTGTGGAATTGAATAGTTTTTCTGCCGTAGCGCGAGAAAAAAATACAACACAACCAACTATTAGTAAACAAATTGCATCTTTAGAAAAATATTTAGGAGTACAATTACTAATTCGTTCCACGACAAATTTGAGCTTGACGGAAGAAGGCAAAATATATTATCAATACTGTCAACAGATTTTGGAAATCGTTGCGGAATCTGAAGCGAATCTGACGGGGAAAAAACAAGCAAAGGGAGTTTTACGATTAGGTTGCTCAGTACTTTTTGGACAGATGCAAATTGTACCTCGTTTAAATACTTTTCTCAAATCTTATCCCGATGTCAAAATTGATTTAGTGATGGCGGATCATTTTGTTAATCTTGTAGAGCAAGGTTTAGATGTTTTGATTCGTATTGGCAATCATCAAGATAATTCTCTCGTTAGCCGCCACATTGGTACAACTCGCCGTATCACTGTAGCAACAAAAAGCTACTTTGATCAAGCAGGTGAACCTGAAACCCCAGAAGATTTAGTTAATCATCACTGTATTGTTTATACTCATTTAGCAACGGGTAATGAATGGTATTTTCAAGGAAAAGAGGGAATAATTAAAGTCAAAGTGGGAGGCTATTTTCAAACTGATAGTTCCATCGCCATTCGATCTGCTATTTTATCAGGTTTAGGCATTGCCGTTGCCCCCGTATGGATGTTTGGTGACGAAATTTATCGGGGGAATCTCAAGGTTGTATTACAAGATTATCCCCCTACATCATTCCCCATTAATGCAGTTTATCATCGTAGTCGTTTTTATCCTGCCAAAATTAGTTGTTTTATTCATTTTTTAGAATTACAATTTAAACTCGATCCTTGGGTTTGTAATGATGAAAATAGGAGTTAGGAGAAATACTTAAAAATATCAGATAAAATAACACTATAAAGTTGGCACTATAAGGATTATAAGAATTAACCATTAAATTTGTGATATATTCACTCTTTGCATTTCACCTGAAACCTGACACTTGTCACCTTTTTCAAGGAATAATTTAATTTATCACCAACAGAAGTAACAGAGCCATATTTATTTTTTGTAAAATTCCGAAAAGGATTAGCATATAGAATGAAGATTAACCGTTTTTTGATTCTTGGCTAAACATCATGAAAGACAATTCCAAACAAACATTATTACTGATTGACGATGACCCCAATCTAATATTATTAGTAAAAGATTATTTAGAATTTAATGGTTATGAAGTGTTAACGGCGAATCAGGGTAGAGAAGCTATCAAAATTCTTGAAGGGCAAACACCAGATTTAATCATTTGTGATGTAATGATGCCAGAAATGGATGGTTATGCTTTTGTTCAAGAAATTAGAAAAAATCCTCATTTAGAGTGGCTTCCTATTATATTTTTATCAGCAAAAGGGCAAAGTAAAGATCGTATTAAAGGTTTAAGTCAAGGTGCTGATGTTTATATGGTAAAACCTTTTGAACCTGATGAGTTAGTAGCACAAGTAAAATCTACTCTCAATCAAAGTATGCGTTTAATCTCTAGTAGCCTCAAAAAAGTAGAAAATTATTCTCGCATTCATGTACCAAAAAGCGTATTATTAACTAGCACAGAAAAAATAGTAGTTAATTTAGTCGCTCAAGGAATGTCGAATAAAGAAATTTGCCAAGAATTAGGAGTAAGTCAACGCACCATTGAAAGTCATGTATCTAATATGTTAAATAAAACAGGATTACATAATCGTACAGAATTATCTCGGTGGGCAATTCAAAATGAATTAATTTAAACAACAATAAATATCTTATATTATGCACAAAATACCAGTTACAGTCATTACAGGCTTTCTTGGCGCAGGAAAAACAACTTTATTACGCAATCTTTTACAAAATAATCAAGGTAGAAAAATTGCCGTTATTGTCAATGAATTTGGCGAAATTGGCATTGATGGAGAATTATTGCGTAGTTGTCAAGTTTGTGATGATGATGGAGAAATAAATAGCAATATTATCGAATTAACTAACGGTTGTCTTTGTTGCACTGTTCAAGAAGAATTTTATCCCACTATGCAAAAATTGTTAACCAGAAAAGATCAAATTGATGCTATTGTCATCGAAACTTCTGGGTTAGCTTTACCAAAACCTTTAATACAAGCCTTTAAATGGCAAGAAATCCGTAATCATGCCACTGTAGATGGAGTTATTACCGTTGTCGATGCCTATGGTTTAGCTAAGGGTAATTTAGTCGGTGATTTAGAAGCTATTAACCAACAAAGATTAAATGATTCTAGTTTAGATCATGAAACCCCCATTGAGGAATTATTTGAAGACCAACTCGCTTGTGCTGATTTAGTATTATTGACTAAAACTGACTTACTCAAAGATGATGAGTTAACTCAAGTTAAAAACTGGTTAGAAAAGGAATTACCCACAGGAATTAAAGTTATACCCTGTCATCAAGGAGAAATTAATTCAGAGATTTTATTAGGTTTTAATGCCGCCGTAGAAGATCATATTATTAATCGCCCTTCCCATCATGATACCGAAGAAGAACACGATCATGACGATGATATTAATTGTTTAGAATTATCTATGGAAGAAACTATTAACCCTCAAGTTTTAATTTCCCGTTTAGAAAATCTGGTTAAAAATTTAGAAATTTATCGTATTAAAGGTTTTGTTAATGTCACTAATAAACCTATGCGCATGGTATTACAAGGAGTAGGCGATCGCTTTGAAACATTTTATGATCGATTATGGCAACCAGAGGAAAAAAGAGCAACAAAATTAGTTATAATTGGGCGTAACTTAAAACCATCAGATTTGATTATTACCTGAGTTTGACATTACTTAATTACTTAATTTCAAATTTTTTAAGGGCATTTTGGGCATGAAAACGAACTTGTGCATTATGATTAATTTCTATAGCTTTTAGAATCTTAACCGCAGTAACGACATTAAGTTGTTTCAAACTATAACAAAGACTTTGTAAAATTTCTGGCTGATTTAACTTAGAGTAATTATTTTCATAGAAATTGCTTAGAATTGTTACACATTGATGCTTTAAAGTTGCTTTTCTCACTCTTCCTAAAGCAGTAATGATTTCCAAAGTGATGGATAAATCCAAATCCTCTTTATATAAATAATTGTCTAAACATTGTAAACTTTCAGGAGTTGCTATCCATGCTAAAGATCTTACAATTGTAACTTTTAACGGTATAGGAGTATTTTCATTGCCTAAAACTTTGTTTAAAGATTCTATGGCAAAAATATGATTACTACGACTTAAAGAAATCGCCGTTTGTTGTGCCACAGATAAATTTATATCTTCTAATAAAGGAGACAATAATTTGATTAACTCTACATCTTCACCAGATTTTAATTTTAAACCCAAGGCGATAACTGCTTCTTTTCTTACGGATGAGGCATAATCTTTTAAGGCATTAATCATTACTGATTTAATTTCAGGAGTATCAAAATTTCTTAAAGTAGCGATGGCAGTTGTTCTAATAGTGTTATCTTGATCATTAACAACCGATAATAAAGGTTTAATCACTTCTAAACTAGGAATTTGTGCCAAAGCCTCAGTAGCTAATAGACGAGAAGAAAGATTATCTAGTAACTGTGATAAAAAAATAATTGATTGTTTTCCTTGACTAGCTAAAGTTTGAGAAGCTAACAACAATAAATCTTCTTCTTGAGTGATAGTTAATAACTCCGTAACAATTAAAATAATTTCAGGATTTTTGATTTCACTAAGTATTTTTAAACTATACCAACGATGTTCAACATTAGCTTTTTCATCTAAAATTATTTTTTTTAAAGGTTGAATTACTTGACTACCGTATTTTACCAGTATTTTTGCTACTGCCCATTTTTGTTCAAAATCTCCCAATGGGAGAATCTCCAAAGCTAATTCTAAGGAGATAGTTTCAGGATTATCAAGAGAAATAGTCGATAAATCAGCAGGAATAAGACTTTTTTCAGGGAAAATACTAACCATGAGAGAAGAAGGTAAAAAGAAGAATTATGTCTTTTTAGAATAAATTTTCGGCAAACCTTATTTAGTAATTTTGATCACATAAAAATATTTTTTATGCACTTACTGCAAAAAGATTATGTAATATTTAATCAAAATATCTTAAAGTTAACTAAGTTTTAAAGCATTAACAGGCACATCATCCCAACAAGCAACAGTTTTAATGGTAACTTCCCATCCCTGTTGTTTTTGTTGCGGTGTTAATTTTTCTAGCCAATTATTATGACAATCTTCTGCTGCCTTTTGATTAGTAGTAGCAATACAAGCCTGAATTATACCACAACCATCTTTTTGTTCGTTAACCCAAATAGCCATAATAAATTAGTTGATAGTGAATAGTTGTTGATTTCTTCTTTTTAAAAGTTGCTAATATATCTTTTAAAATCGTTAATTTTCCTTATCTTTGATTAATATTGATTAATAGTAAATCTCAGTTTATTCTTTGAGTAATTTTTGATGACTTTTTGAAGAAATAAATATATAGAAATTATATCATAGAAAGAAACTTCGATAAATCTCGAAAAATATATAACTTTATCGATATTAAGTTAAACTATTTACTAAAGTAGATAACTTACCAATTTGCTCTTTTCCGTTAATATCTAACTCACTATGACATAAAAAAACTTTTTCGGTGACTCTAGCTAATAAATCTTGTATAACTCTAGTAACTAATTCATTTTCAGTTAGTGTGTCAGAGACAATAGAGTGAGATTGCCACGATTTTAAAAATATTGATGATGCAAATAATTCACTGCTTTGACTCCAAAGATGACTTCCCACATCAAGCCAAAATTGCCAAGGATGATGACTGCGATATGAGCGATACTGATATACTGAAGCAATGGTAACAGCTTTTTTTGAACTTTGTTTTAAAAAGGGGATAACTTCCATTGGTAAAGGATTTGCGGTTATTGTACCTTTACGCAATAAAGTAACCAGTTTAGTCATCATATCATAATTATTTTGATTCCCTAGTCTTTGTTGTATTTGCCAAAAATGTTGCGCAGTTTCTCGAAATTCACGAAGGGTTTTTGATTGACTATAGTTTAAATCAGTAATATTAGCAAAGAAATGCTTTATAATGTCGTCAATGACTATTAAAAGATGATTTTGTCCGTTTTTTACGTTTATTTGAGTATTTTCAAGCCATTCTTTAATATTATTAAAAGATTCCAGACTTTGATGAGTTAATCTATCCCAACGAGGAAAAGACTCTATGGTTAATAATCGAGGAGATTTTGCATCAGGATAATAACAATAATCAGTTAATAAACCTGCACGAACTAAGTCTATCTTCTGCTGTGATAAAATAACTAACATTTCCGCTATCATGGCTTTGTCTATTAATTTACCATTGCCTTCATAAATTAGAGTTAAAAGAGTTAAAATACTCCGCACTGAAGTAGATGTAATTATGGGGCGTTGTTCATTTAATGGTTTAATTTCAATATCGTTACTGTTAAGAATATTCATAAGAGTATAACGGGCAATTTCATCTAAACCGGGTGCTATAATTACAACTTCTTCTGGTTTAATTTTCCCTGAGTTGATGGATTCAATGATAAATTCAGCCATTTTTGTTAATAATTCTCCTCTTGAATTTGTCACGATACTTTCAATACCGATAATTTTCTTTTGAGTGAAGTTATTATTAAGTAAGTTAATGACTGATTCTTCTACTTTTATCCCTAAACTATCTATTTGATTAAGTAATAATGATTCTTGATGACAAAAATGGGATAACTCTTTCAAATATTCAGAATCAGCATTTAACCCTAAGCGAACTTTTCCAGTATTATTATAAGTAAAAGCTCCAAATAGGTTGTTTTTTAGAAAAAATTTGCCTAAGTCTCCAGCAATAGCAGGATAATCATCCACATCATCGCCGAAAATAGCATTATAATTATCCATTAAATAGGATTGATAATAAGTATTTGGTAATAAATAACGTCCATAAAGTTCATAAATTAAACCATAACTTAATAAACCTCTTTCTAGTGACCATTGTCGCCATGTTATAATTAATTTTCCTATTAAATCACTAATTTCTTGATTATTTGGTATATTTAGCACCATTGACTGATATAAACGATGACTAATTTCTTCGGGTGGAATTCCGCCAGATGCGGCTAACTGCATAAAATCCAAAATGCGTCTGACACAGTTATATTCATTGCCAAAAATACCTACTAATTCAGGAGTTAAAGATGTTTTCCATAACTGGGTAGCTAATTCTTGCTCTGTTTCAGGTCGTAACTTGAGAGGAATATGAGCTTTAATTCCTAATTCTTGAATAATTAAAGGATAAAAAAGAATAACATCTTCTATTATCACGGCAAAAGGAGTTTTGATTTTACCCGAATAATGATGAGGATTAATATTTAATAATGTATCCGTTAAAGTTTTTCTACCTTCTTCATTACTGCATAAAATTAACGGTTTTTTCAAAGAAGAAGATTTTTCTAACCACTGAGAAATAATTGAGGCTAAACGAGTAGTTTTTCCGCAATAACTATTACCGAATATCCAAATAGGTTGAGATTTAATAATTGACAAAGACTTAAATAATTGAAAATAGAAAATTAATCAGTTTCATCTAAATGTTCAGCAACAGAACGATATAATTCTAATACATGATGATCTAAAAGACGATAAAAAACTTTTCTACCTCTTTTTTGATAAGCCACTAAACGCATTACTTTTAAGGTTTTTAATTGATGAGAAACTGCGGATTCACTCATTTCTAAACTGGCGGCTAAATCACATACACATAACTCATTTTGTGCTAATATTGATAGGATTCTTAAACGGTTAGAATCTCCTAATAAACTAAAAAATTCTGCCATTCTTTGTGCTTTATCACGGGCTAAAATTTGAGTCTTACAAATTTCTATTAATTCTGTTTCAAGACAATGAGGAAGACAAGGAATTAAATTATTTTTCTCTTGAATCGGTTTAAGAGGATAAGAAACATTCATGAATTGCAATTAACTTAGATTTAGCTATGACTATTGTAACAGTGTTCTTCTCATATTTTTTTTAATTTATAAACGAGAGAGTTTCGATATTTATTTGTCATAGCATTGTGCAATATATGCGTTAATCATCGATAATAGAGTGTTGATTAATTGTTATATGTAAATTTATGTTAAGAGCTGGTATTGTCGGATTGCCAAATGTGGGCAAATCCACCTTATTTAATGCCGTAGTTGCCAATGCAAAAGCCACTGCTGCAAATTTTCCATTTTGTACTATCGAGCCAAATGTTGGCGTTGTAGCCGTGCCTGATGAACGTTTGCAAGTATTAGCTAAAATTTCTAAATGTTATAAAATTGTACCTGCTACTATTGAGTTTGTGGATATTGCAGGGTTAGTCAAAGGCGCATCGAAAGGTGAAGGTTTAGGTAATCAATTTTTAGCTAATATTAGAGAAGTTGATGCCATTGTCCATGTGGTAAGATGTTTCGATGATGATGATATTATCCATGTTTCTGGCTCGGTTGATCCTATTCGAGATATTGAAGTCATTAATTTAGAGTTGGCTTTAGCCGATTTAACTCAAGTTGAGCGTAGAATTGATAGAGTTAGAAAACAAGCTAAAAATAATAAAGAAGCTGCCGAAGAATTGACGATTTTAGAGCGCATTTTACCGATTCTTAATGATGGTAAACCTGCAAGATTATTAGAATTGACTCCTGAAGAAGAAGTTATTATTAAACCTCTGGGATTATTAACCTCCAAACCTGTCATCTATGCCGCCAATGTCACCGATGAAGATTTAGCTACTGGTAACGAATGGGTTGAGCAAGTTAAACAATTTGTGGGTTCAGAAAATGCTAAAGTTGTGGTAGTCTCGGCACAAGTTGAATCTGAATTAGTAGATTTATCTCCCGAAGACAAAGCGGAATTTCTCGAATCTTTAGGAGTCACCGAAGGTGGTTTACAGTCTCTGATTAAGGCTACCTATGAGTTATTAGGGTTGCGTACTTATATTACCACAGGAGAAACCGAAACTAGAGCATGGACTATTATCGCAGGAATGAAAGCACCTCAAGCGGCTGGTGTAATTCATACTGATTTTGAAAGAGGTTTTATTCGCGCAGAAACTATCGGTTATGATGATTTAGTGAAAGCTGGTAGTATAAGTGCAGCTAAAGAGTTAGGTTTAGTTAGATCTGAAGGAAAAGAGTATATTGTAAAAGAGGGGGATGTTATGGTATTTAGGTTTAATGTTTAGTTGATATAGCAATCTTCACTTATCGCTTTTAGAGATTCATCAATGATTTAAAGATTGTTATACTTGACAGTTGACAGTGATAAAAACTGATATTTTTTCCTCAATTTAAGGTGTTATTAACAGAATAATAGTGCTTAATTTACTATGGTTGATTTTTTTTATATTGGTATTAGGATCAATTTTTTACTATCTTTATAGTATCTATTCTGCTCAAAAATTTTTTCTTTTTAATGATAATATTAAATGGGATTTTTACCCTCCTATTTCTATTTTAAAACCTTTGTACGGTTTAGAAGTTAATATAGTAGAAAATTTAACCTCTTTTATTAAACAGAATTATCCTAGCTATCAAATTATTTTTTGTGTTAGAGAAAAAGATGATCCTGTGATTAATATTGTTAATAATTTAATCGATAATTTTCCTAATTATGACTTAAAATTAGTAGTAAATAATCGTCTTATTGGTTATAACTATAAAGTTAGTAATTTAGCTAATGGTTTGGAATTTTGTGATTATGATTTAATCTTAATTGCTGATAGTGATATACAAGTAAAACCCGATTATTTAGCTACAATAATTAAACCTTTTCAAGATGAAAAAGTAGGAATAGTTACTTGTCTCTATCAATCACTGGGTAATAGTTTAGTCTCCATTATCGAATCTATTGGTATTTGCTGTGATTTTATTCCTAGTGTCTTAACGGCTAGACAATTAGAAGGAGTAAAATTCGCTTTTGGTTCGACAATTTTAATCAGAAAAAAAGTATTAGAAAAATTAGGTAATTTTGAAACTATAGCTAATAGTTTAGCCGATGATTTTTTATTAGGAAATTTAACAACAACATTAGGTTATCAAGTTATTTTATCTAATTATATCGTTACTCATAATATTGAGGAAGAAACTTTTAATAATTATTTTCTTAGACAAATTCGCTGGTTTAGGTGTATTAAAATTCAAAGATTTAAGGGCTATTTAGGTATGATATTTACTCAAGGTATTATTAATAGTCTAATTTTTATGGTGATGAGTAAATTCTCTCTCTTAAGTTTATTATTATTACTAACTACTTTTTCCTTAAGACTTATTTTAGGGTATTTAGTAGGAGTTAAATATCTAAAAAATGAAACTTGTACTCAATATTTAGGGTTAGTTTTTTTCGTGGATATTATCCGTTTTTTTATCTGGTTAATTGGCTTATTTGGCAATAAAATTCAATGGAAAGATAATCACTTTATTTTAGATAAAAATGGTCAAATCTCCGAAAGTCTAAAATCAAAGTCAAATAAATAATTTAGGCTCTTCTACAGTAGTTATAATAAATTCAGATAAAATAAACGTTATAAACTCGGCACTATTAAAGATTATAAGAATTAACAATTAAATTTGTTATAGATTCATCGTTTACATTTCCCCTGACACCTGAAACCTGACATCTTTTTCAAGGAACAATTTATCACGAATAGAAGTAACAGAGCCATAATTAATTTTTCAATTCTCTTTACTTTTTCATGTTATAATGTCCATTAGCTAAAATCCTTTTTTCTTTATCTTGCCATTAAGTTAAAAACTCTGACCATCTTAAAACTTTAAAAATTGCTAAAAAGTACAGGTTTGAGAAGAATGTAAAAAAGAGGTTAAGTCAAAAAATGCCATCACAGGAGTGGGTTTATCCCGCTTTTTTTATTGCTGTTTATTGTTTTTTCTACCTATGATTCATCCTTTAATTGCTAATATCACAGAAATTGCGCAACCTATTGCTCAACAGTTACAGCTAGAAATAGTGAACTTAGTTTTTCAAACCAATAAAAATCCTCCTTTATTACGGGTTGATATTCGTCATATTTCTGGTGATACCAGTTTAGAAATTTGTGAAAAAATGAGTCGGTTATTAGAAGAAACTCTCGACGCTAAAGATGTTATTCCTTCGGCTTATATGTTAGAAATTTCTAGCCCGGGTATTGGTGAAAACTTAACCACTGATAGAGAATTTATTAGTTTTAAAGGTTTTCCCGTCATGGTAGAAACGAATACTGAGTATAAAAAACATACCCTTTGGCAAGGTAATCTCCAAGGTAGAGACGAAAAAGCAATCCATATCAACTGTAAAGGCAAAATGGTGGCTATTCCCAGAGAGATTGTCACTAAAGTACAACTTGAAAATAAAAGCGAATAAATAATTATAAATCCTTATGAGTATAGTAAAATTACCCGGTTTAAAGATGCTGATTGAAGAAATCAGTAAAAGCAATAATTTACCTGAAAATTTAGTTAAAGAAGCCTTAAGAGAAGCATTATTTAAAGGTTATGAGCGTTTTCGCCGAGCGAAACAAGCTACAACTAATCAAACTTTTCCTGATGACTATTTTGATAATTTTAGATTAGAACTTGACATAGAAGAAGAAGGATTCCGAGTTTTAGCTCTTAAAATGGTAACTGATTCGGTGGAAGATATAGATCATCAAATTGCGTTAGGAGAAGTTCGAGAATTTAACGAAGAAGTACAATCTGGCAATGAAGTTTTAGTAGATGTAACTCCTGAGCAGAAAGACTTTGGACGTATGGCAGCCATGCAAACCAAGCAGGTATTACAACAAAAACTAAAAGATTTACAAAGAGGGATTATTCAATCAGAATTTAAGGAATTAGAAGGTACTGTTTTACCAGCTAAAGTACTTCGTTTTGAACGGCAATCTGTAATTATGACCCTTCAAAGTGCTTACGGACGACCTGAAGTGGAAGCCGAATTACCTCATCATGAGCAAATAGCTAGTGATAATTACCGTGCTAACGCTTCTTTTAAGGTTTATCTCAAAAAAGTTCGAGAAGGCTCTCAAAGAGGACCTCAATTATTAGTTTCCCGTGCTGACGCTGGGTTAGTGGTATATTTATTCGATAATGAAGTACCAGAATTTGAAGAAGGTATTGTCAGAATTGTAGCCATCGCTAGAGAAGCAAACCCCAATAATAGATCTATCAATGCACGAACCAAAATTGCCGTAGATACCTTAGACAGAGATATTGATCCTGTAGGAGCTTGTATTGGTGCTAGAGGATCTCGTATTCAAGCGGTAGTCAATGAATTAAAAGGGGAAAAAATAGACGTAATTCGTTGGTCTCCTGATCCTGCTACTTATATTGCTAATTCATTAAGTCCAGCTCAAATTGATTTGGTAAAATTAACTAATGCGGAAGAAAGACAATCTTTAGTAGTTGTACCAGATAATCAACTTAGTTTAGCTATCGGTAAAGAAGGACAAAATGTTCGTCTAGCTGCACGTCTAACGGGATGGAAAATTGACATCAAATCAAAATCAAAATATGCTGAGGAAGAATCAGAATCATAGACGTTGCATCAGCTGTAATCGTATCGCTGATCGTCAACAGTTTTGGCGTATTATTAGAAATTATCCAGAGCATCAAATAACTTTAGATAATGGTATGGGAAGATCTGCTTATATTTGCCCCCAAGCACAATGTCTAAATTTAGCCCAGAAAAAAAAACGTTTATCAAGGGTGTTGAAGGCTCAAATTCTTCCAGAAATTTACCAACAACTTTGGCAAAGACTCACAGATTAACCAAAAAGAGGATTGAAAAATTATTAAATAAAATCATTCCTCTCCCATTGAAAAAAAAATAGAGCAGACAATTAAGCCTACCCTATTATGAATTTTAGATTAAATGATTGATCTTAGAAACGAGTTGCATTAGGTTTGTGAACGATGAAACTCACAGTTTGACACTGTCTGAGGTTATCAAAAGCAATAACTCTTACATAAGAATCAGAATATTGTGCTTTACATTCACGAACTTCGTTTAACACTTCTTGGGGAGAGACAGCATTAAATAAAGGTAGTTTCCATAAAGTCCAGTGGTGATCAGTAGGTAAAGGATCTTTTTCAAATTCGATGGCAGGAATAAATCCTTGATCTAATAAGTACTGAACTTGTTTAACGATTTGTTGATCTGTTAAAGGGGGTAAATAAGATAGAGTTTCGTAACGGCGCTCTTTTGGTAAAGTTTGCATCTTTTATTCTTCCTTGTTTTCTGATTGATTAGATTTGAAGTTTGTTTCATCTACAGGAGATGACATTAATGAAGAAGATTGAGTTTGAGTTAAACGCTCTAAAAGATGACGACGATGTTCTATATTAGATTGATTAATGTTTGTTTTCACCATTTCAGGCAGAAACTCTAATACTTGCTCGGCTAGATCTTCTCTTACTGTAAGAATCCTTAATACTAACTCTTTATTTTCCTTCATCAATTCGCTGATATAGGTGTCACTATCCTGAACTTTTTTTTGATCGCTATAATCACTAAGCCAAATAGCTTGTCCGGGGTTAGTTTCCGAGAGTTGTTCAATAATGACTCTTACTGCTTGATAAGTGAGATAACTTTGCAGAACCTTTGCCGTATCCTTAACGACTTGTTTATAAGTCATAAATTTTAGTAAAGATCAGTTTTCGATGATCAGAATTTTAATAAATAAGTACAATTGCCAAGTAACTTTATTATTCTCTTTATTTGAAGAATTTTTGTTCATTAATGACTATTAATACTTATTTTTTCTGATTTTTGTACAGGCGTAATATATTACGCCCCTACTGACTACTGAATTTTAGAGAGTATCAACGGTGTCAAACTCAAACTTGATTTCTTTCCATAGTTCACAAGCTGCAGCTAATTCAGGACTCCAACGACAAGCCTCACGGAGAACGTCATTACCTTCACGAGCTAATGAACGACCTTCGTTACGAGCTTGAACACAGGCTTCTAAAGCTACACGGTTAGCGGTTGCACCCGGTGCGTTACCCCAAGGGTGTCCTAAAGTACCACCACCGAACTGTAAACAAGAATCATCACCAAAGATTTCTACCAATGCGGGCATATGCCATACATGGATACCACCAGAAGCTACAGGCATTACACCGGGTAAAGAAGCATAATCTTGGGTAAAGAATACACCACGAGAACGATCTTCTTCAACGTAATCTTCACGCATTAAGTCCACGAAACCTAAAGTTACAGCGCGATCGCCTTCTAATTTACCAACAACAGTACCAGAGTGTAAATGATCACCACCAGAGAGACGGAGACATTTAGCTAAAACTCTGAAGTGGATACCGTGATTTTTTTGACGGTCAACTACAGCGTGCATTGCGCGGTGAATGTGGAGTAATAAACCATTTTCACGACACCATCTTGCAAGAGTAGTGTTAGCGGTGAAACCACCAGTAAAGAAGTCGTGCATAATGATAGGAGTACCGATTTCTTTAGCGAATTCAGCACGTTTCATCATTTCTTCACAAGTACCTGCGGTTACGTTGAGGTAGTGACCTTTCATTTCATTGGTTTCAGCTTGTGCTTTAGAAATAGCTTCCTGTACAAATAAGAAACGATCGCGCCAACGCATGAAAGGCTGAGAGTTAATGTTTTCGTCATCTTTGGTGAAGTCTAAACCACCACGAAGACACTCATAAACTGCACGACCGTAGTTTTTAGCGGATAAACCTAATTTTGGTTTAATGGTACAACCTAAGAGAGGACGACCGTATTTGTTTAATAAGTCACGCTCAACAGTAATACCGTGAGGAGGTCCTTGGTAAGTTTTGATTAAAGCAACGGGGAAACGGATGTCTTCTAAACGTAATGCACGAAGAGCTTTAAAACCGAATACGTTACCAACTAAAGAAGTTAAAACGTTAGTAATAGAACCTTCTTCAAATAAATCTAAAGGATAAGCAACAAATACGAAATATTGATTATCTTCACCTTGTACGGGTTCAACGTTGTAACAACGACCTTTATAACGATCTAAATCCGTTAAACCATCAGTCCATACAGTAGTCCAAGTACCAGTAGAAGACTCAGCCGCTACTGCTGCCGCACATTCTTCAGGGGGAACTCCGGGTTGGGGAGTCATTCTGAAACAGGCTAATAAGTCAGTATCTTTAGGGGTGTAATCAGGGGTGTAATAAGTCAGGCGGTAATCCTGTACACCAGCTTTAAATCCATTTTTGGATCCAGCTTGTACCATTTGTCGTTTCCTCCAAATATATAATTTTTCTTTATAGCTTTATTTTTGATAACTTCTTTAATTTGAAGTTAATTTTAAGGCTTTTAGTTTTCTAAAATTAATATTATCATGAAGGGGATCATCTTCTGCGCAAGTTTTTATTTTTTTTCTCTTATTTTATATTATTATTTTTTCTGATTTTTATTAACTTAACTAATGTTATTTTCTTGAGTTGATAACTATTTAAAGGGTATAAAGACTAACTTATTTTTTTGATAACAATCCTTAATACCATTAAAACGTTATTTTATACATATTCCTTTACATATTAAAAAATAAAGAATTTTTAAATTATTAGACTAATTAAATATACTTATATTAGTTAAAAATTAATGCTTAAATAGATAATGTAGAATATGGCAATAATGTCAAATACATCGTCAATTTAACACTAAGTTTGATTTATAAAGGTATTTCTTCCTCTTCTTGCCAATCTTCCTGATTCCAGTCGATAGCTTCTGAGTCGTATTCACCATTTTGATGAGGTAAATTATCTTCTTGTAACCATTCTTGCCAATCTTCCTCCACTTCTAAGCTAGGAGAAACAGCTTGAGTGTCGGAATTAATGATGACTTCTTGAGGAGAAATTTCATCTTCCATAGGCATTTCATCCATAAAATCATCCCAGTTTTCCTCTTCCTCATTTTCTTCTTTCTCTTCATCGGAGAAAATATTTTCTTCTTCCACAATATCTGTTGATATATATACTATATCCACTGAGTTGAGATTTTCTTCTACGGGATTTTCTATTTCATTGTCAATGTCATCAATCCAATTTTCAGAAATATCCGCTTCTATTTCCTGTTTATTCTCATCTGAAGGAGTATCAAATTCAAAATCAGCAAAATCATCTTCTAAATTGTCTTCAGCTTCATTCTCAATATAATTTGTTTCTTCTTCTGAGGAGTTTTCTTCTTTTGATAATGATGATAATTCCTTAGTAAAAGTACTTAAATCAAGAGAATTTCCGCCAATTATTTGTAAAATTTGAACTAAAGTTTCTCTATTTTTATCCCAAGTTTCGTAGGCTTTTTCTACTTGTTGCTGATGAAATTGAAATACTTGATCTTCTTGAGAAAGTAAACTAAGATTATTGGTTTTAGTAGTTATTCCTCTAATTAAATTTATTTTTGTTTCTATATTCGATAGTTTATCTTTAGTTTTCGCTGAGGTATTTAACTTCAATTTTAAACTGTTACTTAAGGCTATTAATAAAATTTGTTTTAATTTTTTTTTCTTTAATAGTTCTTTTATTTCTTCATAATTATTCATTAGCTTACTCCCTAATTTTATGATTTAATTTAGATATTTTATTTAATAATTATAACTAAGATAATTTATCGGCATTTTCTTGTAAAAGAGTAAACATCTTCTGTAAACTCTGAACATTTTGTAAAATTCTTTTGTGAGATTTTTCTACTTCTTGAAAATGATTATTTTGTATTTGTTTAACATTCTGAGAATCTCCTAATTCATGATCTATTTCGTTTTGTAATAAATCTATCAAGCTACGACAAGATACTATCTGATTATGATTTTCTTCGTTATTGACAGTGGTTACTATTTCTAACTTCATCGCTTCTGACATGGCGATCGCCATAGCCTCTTCAATGTCACCACTTCTAATTTTTGCTTTAACTTCTTCAATTTTACTCATGAATAAATAACCTCAAATTTTTGCTTTCAATTAGCTTAACTTAAATTATCAATAAAAATTTACCAAAAATCAGTAATCTGATAATGCAAATCAGCTAACATAACTCGTAACAAAGGTAAACTCAAACCTATAACATTACTATGACAACCGACAATTTTCTCAACAAATAAACCTCCTTTACCCTCTAAAGCAAAATTACCAGCACATTTGAGAGGTTCTCCTGTAGCTACATAAGATTCAATTTCCGAGTCATTAAGATAAGCAAAAAATACTTCTGTAATGCCACATTGAATAACTTTTTCTTGAGTGTCAGTATTAATTAAAGCATGACCTGTATATAATTTTCCGACTTTACCTCGCATTTGTTGCCAACGAGTTATAGCAACCTTGGGGTTATCAGGTTTACCATAAATTTCTCCTTCTACTTCTAAAACAGAATCACATCCTAAAACTAAAGAAGAAGGAAAAACATTAGCCACAATTTCTGCTTTTTTAAAAGCTAAAGTATTGACTAAATCAGGAATATGAGTTAAATTAACGGAAGATTCATCAAAATTGCTATGGGAAACAATAGGTTCGATACCAACCATTCTCAATAGTTTTAACCTTGCAACGGAGGCAGAAGCGAGAACAAATTTAGTCATATAATTATTTTTAACAGTTAGGAAAAAAGTAGAGATTAACTTGATTAAGATAGTGAAAAAGATTTGGTAACAGTTTTAAATAAATCTTCCACTTTTTGCCAACGAGATTCAGTGGTAGAAATATTAAAAGTATAGAGTTTGCCGTTTTTGGTAGTGACACTAGCTAAATTATGACGATATTGATTATCTGATAATTTCACTCTATATTCCAATAAATAATAGTCTTGAAGCTTTTGTTGTCTTTTTTCGGCGGAAACTAATTCGGTTTCTCTTTGATTATTAGAATTTTCGTTAACCATTGTCATAAAACGATAACCAACGTCCGTAGGAGTGCCTAAATCTGCTAAGTTTTTATTAGGGTCAACTTTACTGATAATGACACTTAAATTTTCGCTAGGTTCAATAAAATCTCGATAAACAATATCAATACCTTCTGTTACGGTTTTTACATCTACTGACATCCAACCGTTAGGATATAAAAATTGATAACCGTCATTAATATCAACGTAACTTTGTAAACCACTAAGTGCAGATGAACAAGAAGAAAGGGTAAAGGTTATGATAACTAAGACAATAGAGATAAAAGACTTTAACATATTCAATCAAAAAATTCGTTTACTTGGTCATTATCCCACGAATATAAGTCTGTGATGAGGAAAATTTTTCCTGTTTAAACCGTGATCTCTTGAGAAATATAAAAGAAATAAATAATATATGTGCATAATTTTAAAATTTATAACTGATAAATAGTTAGACAATAAATAAACAAATTAACAACACAGATGATTAAAATACTTTCGGCAATAGTTTTATTATCTAGTTTAGCTATTTCTATTTTTCCCGTAAATGCTTTAGAATCTTTGAAAGGGAAAAATATAGTGCAATCTCTTGAGCCTAATACTTCAGAAGATTTTTATTATCGAGGAGTCGCTTTTTATGAAAAAGAAGAGTATAAAAAAGCTGTGGCAGATTTTACTAAAGCTATACAATTAAATCCCGAAGAATTTTTAAACTATCTTTATCGAGGAAAATCTTATTATTGGTTAGATGAAGAAGAAAAAGCTGTAACGGATTTAACAAAAGCCATTCAATTAAATCCTGATTCCGCCGATGGTTACTATTTTAGAGGAGAAAGTTATTTTTATTTAAAACAGTATCAAAAAGCAATCCCTGATTTTAATAAAGCGATAAAATTAGAACCAGATATATTATTGGGTTATCTTGGTTTAGGAAAAACTTTTAATGAACTTGAAGAATATCAAAAAGCGATCAATACTTTTACTCAAGCTATAAAAATTGATTCAGAATCATCGTCAATCTATCATCATAGAGCATTAGCTTATGTCTCTTTAGAAAAATATCAAGAAGGTTTAGGAGATATTAATAAAGCAATACAATTAAATCCTGATGATCCACATAACTATGTTATCAGAAGTATGAGTTATTTAGGGCTAGAAAAGCCGAAAAATGCTATCAATGATTTGCTAAAAGCCGAAAGTTTATATCAAAAACAAGGGGATGAGGAAGGAGTAAATATGGCAAAAAAAATTATCGGTGAAATAAGAGCGAATTTAAGATAGACTTCTTTTGTCTTCGTTGTTTTCCTCTATTCTTAGGGGAAAAAACTAACTGCTATCAAATTTTTTCAGGGGAATAGTTTAAGAAAATAACTAAATTTTTGATCAATTCAGAAATACCTTGAATAATTAATAATATAGGACTAATAATAATTAAAGTTTTGATAGGATAACGAGGTAAACCACTATCATCAGGAGAAATTTCGAGGATTTGCCAAGAATTAAAGACATATTGCCAAGAAAAATAGATAATTACACCACAAAAAGGAATTAAGAAAAATAAAACACCAATTATATTGATTAAGGCTTTTCTTTTAGTTGATAAATCTTTATAAAAAATGTCCACTCTCACATGATTATCTTTTTTCAGAGTATAAGCGGCGCCTAAGAAAAAAATTAAGTCAAAAATATACCATTGCAATTCGATTAAACTGTTAGATGTTAAATTTTCGCCGATAATCTTACCTAAATATCTACCAATGACATTCCATACACCAATACCAATCATAACTAAAACTAACCAATAAACAATTTTACCGTACCATTCTGTAATTAAATCGATAATTTGGGCAATTTTGATGGCAATATTCATTAACAATTAATAATTTATTTGACCGATGATCTAAAATGTTTCTACAGCAATTTTAAATCATTTGTGAATAATTAAAGATTAAAAAATAAATGTGTAAGTAAATCTTACGATATTTCAAAAGTGAAAACGAATGACTAAAATAGTATCATCTCATAACCTTTATGTTATTACTTATTTTAAGAAAATCTGAGTATATCATAACAATGTTTTAATAATGAATATGCCTCATGATTTGAGTTATATTGTTTGATTTGTTGGTTAATTTTGATAGTCTTAAAAGGGATAATTTCTACAACACTATTACTATAGGCTACTGCTTCTAAATCGGCTATAAATTCTGGAGTCCAATGATTAATTTTAACGGGAAATTGGGCATTTTTGATAATTATTTGTCTGGCAATTCCATTTAAAATTCCTGTTTCTAGGGCAGGAGTAAACCAAATACCTTCTTTATATCCCCATAAATTACCTGTACTTGTTTCTAACCAATTATGATCAAAATTAGTTAAAATACCTTCATCATAATCTTGTTTTTTTGCTTGGTTTAATGCTAAATATGAAGCTAAATAATTTCCTGTTTTATGTAATGGTAATGATCTCATTATTTGAGGATCAATAATCACTAAACCTTTAATACCTTCTGTTTGTTTTTTTGCTAAATTATCAGGTAATTGTCGCCCAATTATTAACTCTTTTCCATCGGGGAAAATGGTAATTCTTAATACTGAAAAATACTGTAATAAATGTTCTAATTCCTCTTCTATTTGATCCCAACAAGGCATAATCCAATTAAATTCAGCTATACTTATTTTTAGGCGATCGCAGTGATTTTGCCAATTAGTTAAAGGATGATATAAAGATTTTTGATAAACTCTTAAAGTGGTAAAAACCGTTGCACCGTATAACCAAGTAGAATCATTAATATCTAATGAAATATAGTTATTTTCTTTGAATTCGCCATTATAATAGAACATTAAATTATAACAATTAAATTCTATTTATATAAACTTTCTTTAGCAGAATAAGCAACACCAAGAGATATTATACGAGAAAATTGACTAGCTGAATCGGATTGAGAACTAATTTGAAAATCTTGATGAGAGTCAGCAACTAAAGAAGAGAAAAAACCGACTAAAACATAAATAATTAGACAGTTACATAAAAATCTAAATTTAGGGTTAATTTGCTTAAACATAACGAAGAACACCGACAAATATTGAGATAACCAACGTTTATATTATTTTAGACCAAAAATCAACTTAAAAAGTTTCCAAAAATACTAATAATATTTTAGTTAATAACTCAGACGGTGAATTTTTATTGATTTGGTTTGACCTAATTATACTAGAGGAAACCAATCTTCATCTAATAATTGATCTAAATTGTAAGGACATTCAGAAGGAAAAGTATCAATACCTGATTTTGCCTTGACATATTTACGAGCTTGTGTATAAATAAAAGGTATATTTTCTGCTAAATAATGATAAAAATGAGTAGTCATACGTTGATTAATTTGTCCTCGAAAACTAATTACTTCTGATTGCCAATGACGATAATTTGTTTCTCGTTCATTTTCCCAATATTGAATTAATAATAAATGTCGAATAATTTGATTTAATAGACTTTGTAAGGCTAATTTATCTCTCCGTGACAAACTTTCTAACTCCTCAATTAAATTTTCTAAATCTAGTTGATTAAACTTTTTTTCTTTTAATAATTTGATTGTTTCTTCTAACCATAAATGATCATCTATTTCATATAATTCTTTTAATTTTTCAGCAGTATTTACTATCATAATTAATCCTCATAATTAAACACGATTATCGCCAATATAAATAATTTTTAAATAATTAAAGATTCACCAATAAATTTATAAATCTATACATAACGACTAAAAGCTGACTGCTGATAGCTATAAACAATTATCTTTCTTACCAATTAACTTGACTTAGTATATATTTTAAACAATCATAGTCATTTTTTAATAATACGCTTAAAGTTCGCCCAGCCTTAACTAACCATTGTCTATCACCACCTCTTAAACGATAACTTTCTCGTAAAGTAGCAGCAATGAGAGATTCAACCGGAGTATTTTGCACTTGTAATAAGACTCGTAAAAAGTCTGGATTAGAAGTAAAGTTGATTATTTCCTCAGTATTGCAAGAAAAAACAGCTTGATGAATTTGGGGAGGACGAGGAGGCAAATATTGGTATATTTTACCATTAGAAGGACTATAACCATTATTTTCATTAGTTGGCGGCGTTTCAAAACCGATAATTACCGCCCGAAATTCTGTCTTTAACATAGCGAAAATTTGCGGTTGTTGATCCTTTAATTCTGCTAAAGTTAAACCTAATGCTCTAGCTCGATGTACTGAATCTATAGGTGCTGTTGTAACATTCGTAACTAAAGAGTAAATTTTATTGCCTGACTCTTCATCAAAAGATTTAACCCAACTGCCAAAAGGTGGCATAGCAGGGAAATTCAGCTCTTCAGGCTCTAAACATTGAGCTAAAAATTCTGTAGTTGAAGTTTCAATTACTTCTGCAATATGTTCTAAAGAACGATCTTCGTTGTTTAATTTAGGTAGTGGTAATCTCATTCCTTATTTCTTATTCCTTATTCCTTATTTCTTATTTCTTATTTCTTATTTCTTATTTCTTATTCCTTATTCCTTAGACCTCTTGCAAAATAAAAAGTAAAATCTATTTTAGGATGGAAAACTTTAATTTCTTAACTCATTACTCATTACTCATTACTTATTACTCATTACTTATTACTCATTACTCATTACTCATTACTCATTACTTATTACTCCACTTCTGCAAGAAGTCTCTTATTCCTAACTATTTCCTAATGCTAGTCCCATTACTAACATACCCAAGACAAGAAAAGGTTGAGCACTGGCTTGGTATTTAACGTCATTTTTTAAAGGATCGCGCAAAAAGTACATATCTTGAAAAGTTATTTGAGGAATTACTAATAATAACAAGATTGTTGCATAAAGATTTTGATTAAGGTAAATTAGATATGCACCCATGCCAATTTGAAAGACATCAATCATAATTACACAAATCCATGCGGCGGTGGTTATTCCAAACATCACTGGTAAGGATTTTAAACCTAATTGGCGATCGCCTTCAACACTTTTAAAGTCATTAACAACGGCGATACCTAAACCAGCCATACTGTAGATGAGAGTTAGAATAACAATAGTCCAGTTTAACTCGCCAAAGAGAGCATGACCAGCCCACCAAGGTAATGCGATGTAACTCGAACCTAAAGCATAGTTACCCAACCAACCGTTTTGTTTTAGTTTTAAAGGAGGTGCAGAATAAATATAAGAAACAAATGAACCACCCACCGCTAAACAAGTTAAAATAGGAAATTCATGATTTGCCCACACATCTAAACCATAAGCAACACCGATACCTGCAAATAATAATACTAAAATTTGCGTTGCTACTTGGGGAATACTAATAATACCTGAAGGAATGGGGCGATAAGGTTCATTAATAGCATCAATATCTCGATCATAAAAATCGTTCATAGTTTGAGTATAACCTGCTAAAAGAGGTCCTGACATTAACATACAAGTTAAAGCCATCAAAAAATCCTCAAAACTCCAGACATAACCACCAGAAGAAGCCGCACCACATACCACACCCCAAATTAAAGGAATCCATGTGATGGGTTTCATCAACTGAAGTCTAATTTGCCAAATATTTTTAGCGGTAGTTGCACCTTTCATGCCTAATAACTGCCTAGCTTTTGAGCCTTTATCATCACGATCTAACTCAACTTTTGTGTAATCCTTATTTTCTGTTTCTGTCATTATTTTTTAATAATATCGTTAATTTATTAATTTCAAATAGTATAACAATCAGTCATAGATAATTTGAGAATATAGAGTAAAAAAAATTTATTTCTATTTAATGAATGTTTGTTGATAACGTCAGTTAATAAGAAATCGTTTTAACACTACTATTATCAATAGTATTATCTAAGTTTGGAGTTTTCCAATCTTGCCCCACTTGAATAGTAATATCAGTTTTTAAAACTCCCGTACTTTCTACCACTACGTCTCCTACCCCTAAATCTGCTCTAATTCTAGCGGCAGAATAGTTATCACCTTGTTGTGCAACAATTTTAGTTTTTAGTAAAGGTTCTGTGATAAACTGCTGGGTTAAAAAGGTGCGATTATAACCTTGAGTTTGTAAATATTCTACAACCTTTAAAGCCGTTTCTTGATTTTCTTGGTTACTTTGTACGGCGATTCGTAATGTAGTAGGATCTAAATCTGTGGCAAGGTTATCATATTCTGATTCAAGATCAAAATGTTGAGCCATAACTGAGCTAATCTTATTACTATCAGGTAACCAATAACTTAACTCTCCTTCTTCGGGGGTATTAAAGTCTCCCGGTAGCATAATCATATTAACATTAGAGCGATTTTTCTTCCCTGTAAAACCTGCTAAAGCGATTAATTCATTCGTGGTGAGGTTAGTATCTAAATGAGCGCGAACTACAGATAAAATATCAGGCATTCTTAAAATAGTTCTGGGATTTAAAGCCTGTTCAATTAAAGCGCGCATGAAACTTTGTTGTCTTTGAACTCTACCAATATCCCCTAAAGCATCGTAGCGAAAACGTAAGAATTGAATTGCTTTATTTCCATCAAGATGTTGTTCACCTTTTTTCAAATCAATATATAAATGTTGACTAAAATCTGTATATTTCATGTCTTGAGGTACATATAAATTTAAACCTCCTAAAGCATCAATAAATTTTTCAATACCTTGAACATTTACTCTAATATAACGATCAATGGTCACACCATCTAATAAATTACTTACCGACTCGGCAGCTAAAGCAGGGCCACCATAATAATTCGCATCATTTATCTTAGTAACTCCTCTTCCTTCCACCAAAGTTTTAGTATCTCTAGGAATAGATAATACGGTGACATAATCTTTTTCAGGATCAAATCTTAGCAATAACATACTATCAGACAACCCTTGAAAAGAGTTAACTAAAGCATGATACCCTACATCTTCATGTACTTGATCGGGTAAATCTGAAGTTGTTACCTTAATTCCTAGTACAAGAATATTGACTGGACGGTTTAATTTAGGAATTTGGAGACTATCAAAAGTAATACTTTCTTCTTTATTAAAAACAGCTTCTTCGGCGGCGGTTAATTTTGCTTGTTTTAACGGTGTATTGGATAGAGATAAAGCTAGTATTGCTCCTGCGGTGGCAGAAAAAACGGCGATGGCACTCAATCCTAAACCAATTAATAACCAACGAGGATTGTTTTTAGAAGAGGAAGAAATCTTGACAGACTGTTGACGATGAAAAGGTTTATTTTGATGCTTTAGTTTTTCCTCTGACATTTAGTCTCCTCACACACAAAGATGATAAATATAAAATAACAATGTAACAATCTTAATATTATTTAAAGATTTTCGCTCTCTATAATAACCCATTGGTTAGAAGTTAAGGTGAAAAGCAATGTGTCAAGGGGTTTTCATAGAAAAAATTGTCCAAATTTTTCCCTTTATCTGGAAAAGGAGCAATAATCAATTTCATTCTTGGTTTTCTTTGTCTTTTGACAATTCCTAAAT
>NZ_JBGSUU010000114.1:0-10977 GCF_041753295.1 Geminocystis sp. | reverse complement strand
AAATAGAGATTTAGGAATTATCAAAAGACAAAGAAAACCAAGAATGAAATTGATTATTGCTCCTTTTCCAGATAAAGGGAAAAATTTGGACAATTTTTTCTATGAAAACCCCTTGACACATTGCTTTTCACCTTAACTTCTGAACAGGTGGATGTGATAGATAATACGGTCTTACTCCAAGTAAAAAAGGAGGAGGGCGATCGAGCGGAAGCAATGCTAGATTTAGCAACAGCTTTAGAATTAGAAGCCCAAGAAGAAGCCCATAACCAACCCTTAGTAAATGCCAAACGTTTTTTTCTGTTTATAGAATCCGCTAGGATTAAGACAGCCTATGATTTTTACCCCCATTTTGCCGTTAGTTTAAGCGGTGTAAAACCTTTACCCCATCAGTTAGAAGCAGTTTATCAACGCATATTACCCCAAACTAGACTAAGATTTTTGTTAGCAGATGATCCAGGGGCGGGTAAAACCATTATGGGGGGTTTACTGCTCAAAGAATTAAAATTACGTCATGCGGTAGAGCGAATTTTGATCTTAACTCCTGCTCCTCTAACCATACAATGGCAGGATGAGTTAAAGTCTAAATTCTCGGAAACTTTTGAAATTATTAATTCTTATCTGGTTAAAAATCAGTTGGGTGGTAATCCTTGGGAAAGATTCCGTCAATGTATTGCATCGATCGATTTTGCCAAGCGTGATGATGTACTACCTTCTATTTTACAAGTTGATTGGGATTTAGTGATTATCGATGAAGCCCATAAATGTTTTGCCCGTAGTCAAGGAGATGAGTTAAGACGCACGGGAAGGTATCGGTTAGCAGAAGAATTATCAAAAATAACGGAAAGGATTTTATTACTAACAGCAACACCTCATCAGGGGGATGCGGATCAGTTTCATAATTTTTTAAGGTTACTCGATGAAGATCAATTTATCTCTAATCAAGTAAATCCACGTATTCTTCAGTTAGATGAGTCTCCTTGGTTTTAAGACGGATTAAGGAAGAATTAAGGGATTTTGAAGGGAAAAAGCTGTTTAAGGAACGAAATGCTAAAACAGTACCCTTTGAACTATCCCCTACGGAAAAGTATTTATATGATCAGGTGACGGAGTATATTAATTGTTATTTAGGACGTACTAAAGGTAAAAAGCAAGGGGCGGTTGCTTTAGCCAGAACTGTTTTACAACGGCGGTTAGCCAGTAGTTTAAATGCTATTTATAGTTCTCTCAAAAGACGAGAAAAACGTTTTACTGACTTGCTCGAAGAGTTGCGGAATCTCTCTACCTATGAGCAACATAAGCGATTATTAGAATTAGGACGTATTAATCAAGGTTCAATGCCTAATGATGATGCTACCAATGGCTTTTCCAATAGTCGTAATTCATATACCAATAATTCGGCTGATGATAGCAACGACTTTTCCAATAGTCGTAATCTATATACCAATAATTCGGCTGATGATAGCAAGAGCTTTTCAAACAGTCGTAATTCATATAGCAATAATTCACCAAAAAATAGAAGTAAGAATAATTATGTTGTGGAGGATATATTAGAGGATGATGATTTTACCGAAGATGAGTTGGAGAATTTTTCTGTAAATGCTACCGTAGCAGAGCAGTTAGATGAATTAGAGACAGAATTAAAAGATTTACGGCGATTGGTAAAATTAGCAGAGCAAACCATAGAAAAAGGCGATGAAACTAAGTTAAATGCTCTCAAGTATTGTTTGGAAGGCAGTGAGTTTAATGAGTTAACAGGTGGCGGTGGTAAGTTACTAATTTTTACGGAACATCGTGATACCTTAAGCTATTTGAAGGAAAATCTAGGAAAGTGGGGTTATTCTATCTGTGAAATTCATGGGGGAATGAATGCGATCGCGCGCAAAATAGCTCAAAAGGATTTCCAATTTAATAAACAAATTTGTCTGGCAACGGAAGCCGCAGGGGAGGGGATTAATTTACAGTTTTGTCACTTAATGATTAACTATGATATACCATGGTCGCCCCATCGGTTAGAGCAACGCATGGGGAGAATACATTGTATTGGACAACCGAAGGATGTTTATGTTTTTAATTTCGTGGCAATCAATACCGTTGAGGGTAGCGTTTTAAATAAATTACTGCGAAAATTAGAGGAAATTAAAGCAGTAATGGGTGACAAAGTATTTGATGTCATTGGTCAACTTTTACAGCTAAATAACATTAATTTTGAGGATTTAATCAAAGAGGCAACCTACGGTAAGGCAGAAGAAGAAAAAGCCTATGAAACAGTAGAAAAATTAGATCCTGATAAACTAAAGGAATTAGAAGAGGCAACAGGTATCGCTTTGGCTACTTCCCATGTGGATTTGTCTCAAGTGCGCAAAACCAAAGAGCAAGATTTTCTTTCAGAAGAAAGACGGTTAATGCCTCGTTATGTGGAGGAATTTTTTGCCCGTGCCTGTGATTATCTAGGGATAAAATTAGAGGTTAGAGCGGATGGTTTATGGCGTATTCCCTATTTAAAGGAAGAATTTAGATCTCCTCTTTTGGATGCGGGAAGAAAATTAGGTATCGCAGAAAAGGAATATAAGAAGTTTACTTTTTATAAGGAGAAGTTAGAGGAGTTATCCTATGCGGATGGGGAATTTGTTTCCCCTGCGCATCCTTTATTTGGGGCAATCTCGGAACGGTTAGACTATAAGTTAGCTCAAACGGTGGGCTTCCAGTCGGCTTTGTTTAGTGATACTGATGCGGTTAAACCTTATCGGATTCATTTCTATCAGGTGGAAATTACTGGGGAAGAAAGGGTAAACCCACTATTATTAGGGCAGTAATGAAGGCTGTCTTAGAGGAAGTTGAGGGGGAATATCAGCTTATTTCTACGGATTGTCTTCATGATTTTACCCCTCTTGATATAACTAAACTCGAAAATTTATCTTCTGTCTATAATCCTTCTGTCATGAGGAACTTTTCCTCCTCTGTCATGGCGATCAATCGTACCATCTCTCGAAATTCTGATAATCAAGAAGATTGCTTCGTACCTCCCAATGACTATTCTGGGAGTGTCATGGCGAACGATAGTGAAGCCATCTCAGGGATTGCTTCGGGGGAGGAAAACTTTACTGATAAAGATTTAACAGGAAATACCCCTCGCAATAACGGTTTTGGTGTCATGATGATCGATCGTACCACCTCTCCAAATTCCGATAATCAAGAAGATTGCTTCGTGCCTCCCAATGACGGTTTTGGTGTCATGACGATCGATCGTACCACCTCTCCAAATTCCGATAATCAAGAAGATTGCTTCGTGCCTTCCAATGACGATCGAACTTCCTTGCTTTCTCCTCCTACCAGTGAACAACAAAATACGATCGAGAAGTGGTTAAAGGTAAAAGTACAATTTCCCCTCAAACAAGAGGAATCCCAAAAACGACAACGGGAATTAAAAATTCGTCAGGATTACCTTGAACAAGCCATGAATTCAGCCATAAAAGAGGCTCGTAGTGCTTACCTTAAATTAGCTAGTAAGGTGGCAAAAGGGGATGATACTTTCCGTATTGCGAGGGATAATGCCCAGAATAAGATTAACTTACTACAAGAACGTTATAACAATAAGAAAAATCAATTAAGTTACCTTCAGTTAGTGCGTCCTGATAAGATACGTTATTTTGGTACTGCTTTAGTTATTCCCACTCCCCATATTAATAATATGCGTACTGATGAAGAAGTAGAGGCGATCGCCATAGAATATGTGATGAACTATGAAAGGGAAAGGGGTTGGATTCCCACTGATGTTAGTCAACTTCGGGATGGTTGCAGTTTTGATATTCGTAGCGTTAAAGATGGAGAAGATGATAGTAACAATGTTCTAGTAAGAAGGATTGAGGTAAAAGGCAGAGCAGATTTTAACCAAGATGTTTGCCTAACTAATAATGAATGGCGAAGGGCGCAACAATTAGGGGATAGTTACTGGTTATATGTGGTATGGGGTTGTAAAACTAATGCACTGCAACTAATAACCATTCAAAATCCTGTGGTAGCTTTAGCGGGGAATGTTAAGGAGATAAAACAAGTAACTCGTTATATTATTGGTGGTTCAACTTTAGCCCAGTATCATCATGATTAAATTCCATTAATGTGATGTAATCAATAATGATAAATGCACGAAAAGTGTATTGATTTTATATTTAATCTATGAATTGGCAAATATTATTTCATGATGATTTTTTACCAGAACTTAATAAGTTTAGTCAAGAAGTACAAGATGAGCTGTTAGCTATTGCCAATCGCTTAAAAGAAAAAGGACCACAATTAAAAAGACCATTTGTAGATACATTGAAAGGATCAAAATACAAAAATATGAAAGAAATAAGATTCAATGCTGATGATGGTGTTTGGCGAGTAGCTTTTGGTTTTGATCCTCAAAGAAATGCTATTTTATTATTAGGTGGGGATAAATCAGGTATTAGCCAAAAACTATTTTATAAAACATTGATTAAAAAAGCTGATTCTCGCTATCAACAATATTTGAATAAACTTTAGTTATAAAAAAACAATGGCTATAACATTAGAAGAAATAATGGCAAAAATGCCAGAAGAACGTCAAAAAAAAATCTTAGCAAGGGCTGAAGAATTAAAAAAAGAAGAACGACGTTTTCGAGTAACAAAAGTTTTATTGAGAAAAAAAACAACTTCAAAAATTTCAAAAAGAAAAAAAACTACTAAAAAAATAAAAATATAGGTAACTTGATAAATTATTTATGATTGCTATAGCACTTACCATCAGCATGACATATCTATTTTTTTATAAGTAATTATCCAAACTTGATGTTAGTTCCAAAAATCTTTACAGGAGTATAAATCAAACCTATGAATATAAAATTAGTGGATTCTATTTTAACAATTATTGATTCTTTAACTCCAGAAGAAAGAGAATTATTAGAGTCAAGAATACAACTTAATCAACAAAATAAAAATAGTCAAAAAATAATTGATAAAGTTCAAGATAACAGTTTTACAAAAAGCCAAGGAAAACCATTTGAACCACCTTTAGATGAATATATAAAAATTACCAGAGATGAGCGTATTGCCCAACAAGATGAACTGATAAATAGTTATTTTGCAAGTAAAAATAACAAGTAATAAAGAGTAATGAATATTAATAAAATTTGTCTTGATGCTAGTTTTGTAATTCGTTATTTGAGTCAAAATAATTCTGATTCTATTTATGTTCAAAAGTTACGAGAATGGCAGGAAAAAAATTATACTTTGATAGCACCCACCTTGATAATGTATGAAGTTACCAATGCTTTTCACCGTGCTGTTATTGCGGGACAAATAACTGAATCTGAAGCACAAGATTTCCTAGAAGAAGCTATGAGTTTAAATATTAGTTTTTATGGAGATAAAGACTTACACAGAGATGCAATGAAACTAGCAAATTTATTTCGTCTTCCTGCTACTTATGATGCTCATTATTTAGCTTTAGCTAATCGTTTCAGTGTGGAATTATGGACAGCAGATTCTCGATTATATAATTCTGTTTCTGCTTCTTTATCATGGGTAAAATTAATCTAAAATTATGCTATTTTTTATAGTGATTAAATGTATTAATATAACCAACTATTTTATAGTAGAATTTTTTAAGTATAGAATAAAATAAACTAAGCAAATTTTCCTGAACGAGATTATGAAAATCGCCTCAGAAACTAGATTAAAATAAATCTATCAAGCTCAATACCATTCTTCTACCCACAACCTACTTTTATTATGGCAAAAATCACCCTAGAAGTTCCAGATGAACTGTCAGAACAATTATTACAAATAGGCGATCAACTTCCTGAACTTTTAGCATTGAGTTTGCAACAACCGCTACTCCCTGCTAAGATATATCACTATATTCTCGATTTTTTAGCTAGTAAACCGACAACAGAACAAATTGTCGCTTTTCGTCCTACTGCTCAAATGCAGGAGCGTCTCAACTCCGTATTAACACGGAGTAAAACTGGTGAACTTACATCTACAGAAAAACAAGAACTTGATGAATATGAACGCATTGAACACTTGATTATTATGCTTAAAGCAGGAAGTTTTCCTTATTTAGAACGTTAATTTATGAGTAAGAAAAATTTTTCTGATATGTCAAAAGAAGAAAGACAAAAAATTGTCTGGGAAATGTCTGATGAGGATATTGATTTTAGCGATATACCTAAAATTAATGAAGATTTTTTCAAGACAGCAAAAAGAATCGAAGATCCTCGCAAATCCAAAACAGATAACGTTAGAATCAGATCTCATAAACTGGTTTAAAAGTCGTGCTCAAGAAAATAGTTATGAAGTATTAATAAATAATGTTCTTGAAAACTATATTCAGCATCAAATAGACAATTAATAAATCACCAATGAGATAAAAAAAGACTTAAATTAGCCTATAATATCAAGGTCTTCGTAGTGTTTATGTTCAGGCTCATAAATTAGGATTGAGGAAAAACCATAACAGGCTTACAACTATATGATTTTTTTGAAATCTGAAAATCCGACTTTGAGAGATGCGATCGCAAGTTGGGTTCGATCTCGTAATTCTAACTGATTTAAAATACTGGTAATGTAGTTTTTAACAGTCTTTTCTGCGATGTGGAGAGATTGAGCAATTTCCCGATTGTTATATCCTTGAGCAACTAAACAGACAATATCTTTTTCCCGTTGTGATAATGCTAACCAGGGTTTTATCTCTTCTTGCTGTAATACGCTGTTTGGTTGAGCTAACACTTTTGTCGCCAGTCCAGGTCCTATTTGGGTATAGCCTTTATTAACTAGGTATATGGCTTGGGTTAACTCCTCAAAGGGAGTATCTTTGAGCAAATAACCTGAAGCCCCAGCCTGTAGTGCTTGAGATACATATTCTTGGTCATCAAAGGTTGTCAGCATCAATACTTTTGTGTGTGGAAACTTTTGACAGATTTGACGAGTACCAGACACTCCGTCACTAATGGGCATTCGTACATCCATGAGGACAACATCAGGGTTTAACTGACTGACAAGGGTGACTGCTTCTTGACCATTCTGAGCCTCCCCCACCACTTCTAGGTGAGAATCTGTGATGAGTAGGGCATTTAAGCCCCGTCGGATTAAATCTTGATCATCAACTAACAGTATGCGAATCATAATTTATTTATTCTCAAAGGGGATTAGATGCGTCCTAGCTTAATTTTAAGTGTTCTACTGAAAAACGGTAGCGGCAAAAGTCGCATTAAATTTACGACACCAAATTCCGACTGATTTGTACTCTGCCCAATTAGACATCGACCGAATTTAATTTTAAAATCAATTTTAATAATGAAAACGTCAAAATTACCACTTTTCCCTCTTCCCTCTTCCCTCTTCCCTGACTTCCACTAAATTGACGCAGTAGAATCCTAGAGTCAATCTCAATTTAGTTAATTCCTGAAAGGGGAATTTTTGCCATGACACGGCAACCTTGATCTGGTGCTGTTATGATTTCTAATTTACCCTTCAATGCTAATGTTCGTTCTCGCATTCCCTGAAGTCCAAAACCCGTTGTATTTTGAGTCAAATCAAATCCCTTGCCGTTATCTACAATTGTAATTTTTAAATCTGTAGTAGATTGAATAAGACTAATTTTAACCTCTGTTGCTACTGCATACTTACGAATATTGGTCAAACTCTCTTGCACAATACGATAAATGACCACATTAACTTCGTGGGAAAGTAAAGATTTGAGTTGATTATCTAATGTCGGCAACACTCCAGTGGACTTATAAAACTCTGTCATTAAATCTGTAATTGCTTCAGACAGACATTTTTTCTGCAAAGGATCAGAACGTAATACGGTGATAGATTGGCGAACCTCTTGTAAAGTTCTTGTATTAAGCTGTTTAATTTCCCGTAACAGTTCTTCAGCTTTATCAGGGTGCGATCGCATCAGACGTAACGCCCCTTCCAGATGAATGCCAAATACAGTCAGAGAATGCCCCAGTGAATCATGAATATCCCTAGCAATTCGATTACGTTCTTGTACCGTTGCCAAATCTTCAATCCTGAGTGCATATTCTCGCAAACGGGCATTGGTTGCACTCAATTCTTCTTGTCTTTGACGCTCTTTGAGGGCGGCATCAACTAACAGATGGAGAAATAAAATTATCAAGCCAATGGAGAAAAAAGCACTAATCCAAACTACGCCAATTTGATCAGAAGGAATATTGAAAGGTCGAAATTGACTAAACAAATTATAACTCAGACCGATAATACAACCCACGAAAGCAAATCCTGTAACTAGCCCTCCATAGGGTTTTTCCCATAGCATACCGTTGCGGATGACTAATATCACAAATAAGATTGTAGGTAATACAAGATTGCCGAAAAATATCAAGCAAAAAATAACTACAAATTCTATCAGAGTATAAATTAACTTAGAGATGTATTGTTGTGGATTCATTCGCCCTAGTAAAGCAAATAATCCTAACCCGAAAATATTGACAATTAATAAATTCGGCAGCGTGGTGAAAAATACGACAATTATTTGCGAAATGGCGACAATACCTAGCAACACCCACTCCAGAATCATAAGTAAGTGCAGTAAAAACGATCGAGATTGAGGATATGAACTCATGGCAATAAAGATAATTGCTTTGGTTTTGCCCATCACTATATCAAAGAAAATCTTTGCTCAACTTAGGACTAAAGTCCCGAAAAGTTAGGACTTTATTCTCTACTCATTCGATAGGTTCAATTCTTATATTGTAAATGTACAAACTAATCAACAAACACCGATTAACAATTATGAAGGTAAAATTTATTTCTTGGCTTGGCAGTGGATTAATCGCATCAACTTCCATGTTTCCTCTTATGGCACAAGCTCAATCTAATTCAGTAACTCTTTTGCCTCCTGCTTTAGCTGAAATCGAACTTAGTGCGTCACAGCAAACTAAACTTGAAGCAGTAAAAAAAGAAACTCAATCTCAATTACAAACTATATTATCTTCATCGCAACAAGATCAACTAAAAAACTCCCTTTCTCAGGGTAACGATATGCGATCGGCTGTTCAGTCCCTCAATCTTTCCTTTCGACAACGTCGCCAAATGAAAAACATTATGCAAACAATGCAATCTGAAGTTGGTAATATTCTTACCCCAGAACAAAAACAACAGATTCAGCAAAAAGCTCAAAGCTCACAAAATTAAATTTGTCAGGACTTACCCAATTTAACCAAAAATCAAGGCTTGGAGATTCCGTGGAATAGGCATCATGCCTGTATTAGCTCAGCATGACAGTTTTTCATTCCCCGTGGGTAAGTCCAGATTTGTTACATATCAATCTAAGTAATTGTTTTAGTTTATATATTAGGAGAAACAGACCATGACCAAATCATTTTTTAGCTTTTCTTTAGCCCTCGGATTAGCATTTTCCACATTAAATAATGGAGCAGTTTTTGCTCAACAAACAACTGTCCGTACAGGTGCTAACGGCAACTCTCAAACCACTAATCGCACTGGGAGTAATGGAGGGCAAAACACCACTCGCACAGGTTCTAACGGCAACTCTCAAACCACTAATCGCACTTGGGGTAATGGAGAGCAAAACACCACTCGTACGGGTTCTAACGGTAATTCTCAAACCACTAATCGCACAATCAACAAATAACACTTTGATGAGAGTATTTGTAGTTTAATTGCCACAATCACAGGATAGGGATGAAATTCTTCTTACCCTATTTTTTATTCGATTATTTCTCAATCTTGCATTATTATGTCATACGATTTCCTTTATCATTTATATCCGCTTTTATTGATCACTATTGTGGTAGAAGTTATTTTGATTCAGTCGAGCCACAACTTCAATTTTTCTTGGCAAGAAAGTTTTGCTTCTTTAGGGGTGGCGATCGGACATAGAATTACTAACACGGTTTTCGCTGTGATTCCCCTAGGAGTTTACTCTTATGTCTGGGAACATCGTTTATGGACAATATCTTTAGATCATCTGTGGACAATTTTTTTCCTGTTTGTCGGGGTTGAATTTTTTTACTACTGGTATCATCGATTTGCTCACGAAATTCGTTGGTTATGGGCAACTCATGCGGTTCATCATTCGGCAAATTATTTTAACCTATCCGCTTCTTTTCGATTGGGTTGGACAGCTTGGTTATCGGGAAATTACTTGTTTTTTCTGCCACTGTGTTGGTTAGGTTTTGCTCCAAGTGCGATCGTACTTACTCTAGCCATCAACTTACTTTATCAATTTTGGATTCATACTGAGCTAATTCCCAAACTAGGTTGGTTTGAGTGGGTGTTTAATACGCCATCCCATCATCGAGTTCACCATGCTTCTAATCCAGAATACATCGATCGCAACTATGGGGGTATGTTAATTATTTTCGATCGCCTATTTGGTACATTTGCCACGGAAAACTCTAATTATCCTCTGGTGTATGGATTAACTCATCCTTTTCAATCTCATAATCCCTTTAAAATTGCCTTTTATGAATGGAATAAATTGTTTCAAGAACTAAAAAATACTAAAACTTGGCGCGATCGCTGTCTCATTATGATTGGACGACCTAAGTAGGGTCTGCTAAATAAATCAGAAAGCTATTAAAATCAAGGGTTTATAGATACTACATTAACAAAAAAGTGAGTATTTTTGACAATTTTTACTCAAAAAACAGGTAATTATTATATATAGCAATTCTCGTTATGGTGAGGTACAAAACGATCCCCCTTAATCCCCCTTAATCCCCCTTAATAAGCAGGGTGTTTTCAAAGTCGGGGCAAAATTAAAAAAAAGATGGACTTTTTGGTTATACAATCGACCATGTCCATCTTATTTTTTGTTTATTTAAAATCATTCGTTAGAAGTTAAATAAATCAACAAAAAGTCAAGATAATAGTAATAAAAATTAACAAATAGCTGAAAGCCTTATAAATGTTAATATTTGAGAGTATTCCCTTTTTCCCAACCACGGATGACTAAGAAAATTAACC